>JAYUPM010000142.1:0-12256 GCA_043760145.1 Spartobacteria bacterium | reverse complement strand
TTGGAGCCGAGCCGCCTCATCATGAATTCGCTCGAAGCGCTGGGCGTTTCCCGCTGCTCGCTTCTGGTCATCCCGGATCATCATCGACGGGGCCATTTTTTATCTGATCGGATTTTTTGTGAATGGCTTAACGAGATGTCACGCAAAGGGCATGAGATCGTGATCCATGGCTATTTTCATTCGCGTTTGCGCCGTGATAATGAGCGGCTCCTCGACCGATTAACGACCCGTGTTTACACCGCTGATGAAGGTGAGTTTTTCGATCTCGATCAGGCGCATGCAACCGAACTCGTGAAGAAAGCGCGCAATGAATTTAATGAACTCGGGGTTGACCCAGTCGGGTTTATTGCGCCCGCGTGGCTGCTTTCGAGCGCGGCCAAAGACGCGTTAAAAGAGCTCGGAATCCTTTACACGACAAGGCTCGGATCAGTTGTGGATCTTCAAAATCATTCCATTTACCATTCTCAATCGCTCGTTTGGAGCGTCCGAAGCCAATGGCGCCGTTGGGTCAGTCTCGCTTGGAACGCCTTCCTCTTTAAACGGCTCGCCTCAAATCCACTGATGCGGATTTCCATTCATCCCGTCGATCACGCGCATCCGCGAATCTGGAAACAAATCCGTGGATTGGTTTCCCGCGCGCTTGCCCTTCGCAAACCACTCACGTACGAAACTTGGGTTCGTCAATCGGCCTCAACCGCTGATTACTGATTACTGATTCCCGCCGATGAAAGCCGACCTCCATCTCCATTCTCGCTTCAGCAAGCGTGCCCCGGAATGGTTCTTTAGAAGGGTCGGGTTGCCGGACAGTTACTCGGAGCCGGGCGCGCTTTATGAAAAACTAAAGGGACGCGGGATGGATCTTGTGACGATTACGGATCACGATGAGATCGCCGGGTGCCTTGAGATAGCGGAGCGTCCGGGCGTATTTCTAAGTGAACAAGTGACGACGGTATTTCCCGAGGATCACAGCGTGGCGCACCTGCTGGTATGGGGGATCAACGAAGAGCAACATCGTTCGATCCAGGCGTTGAAAGAGAACATTTACGATCTCCAGGCTTACCTGGCCGCCACCGGCCTTGCCCATGCCGTGGCCCATCCCCTTTACGCAACCCGGGGTCTCCTGACTCAAAGTCACATCGAACGGCTCATCCTTCTCTTCCGTCACTTTGAAGCGATCAACGGCCATCGCAATCCGCTCCTTGGCGAAGTGGGCCGTTTTATTCTCAGTAAATTGAGTCCCGGCAAAATTGATGAACTCGCAAACCGGCATCAGTTCAAGCCGACCCACGATGAGGCATGGAAGAAAATTCTGATCGGCGGCTCCGATGATCATGGCGGCATGTTTCCCGGGTCTGCCTGGACTGAAACTCCTGATGGCACCGGCGTTGACCAGTTTCTTGATCATCTGCGCGTGGGCCGGTGCGAACCCCGGGGCCAGCAAGGGTCGCCCCTCGCTTTTTCCCACGGGCTCTACAATAATTTGCGCCTCTTTATTGGCGGGAAAGTCTCCGGGGCCGAAAGCTCAGGTTTCGTTGGGAAAGCTTTCTCCCGCTTCATGGAGGGGCGCGACCCCACGGAATTTTCATGGAGCGAGAAGCTCGGGTTCCTTGCGCAGGGGATAGCGTCGGGGAAAATATTCGAGCTGGCGAAACCGGCGAACATGTCGGTCTGGAGACAGTTCGCGGCGCATTTTTCCCAGGAAGATGTAAAGGCGCTCCTGAACAAGGAAACCTCCGGAATCGTTGAGCCGGAACGGCGCGCATTTGTGATTGCGAACTTTTTCGCCAATCAACTCGGGTTCAGATTTTTCACGCGATTTGTAAAGCAAGCGACCTCAGGCAACCTGATTGAGGCGATCCAGGAACTAAGTGTGATGCTGCCGATCCTGGGAACCCTTGGGCCGTATCTGTATGCGTTTAAAACCCAGGCAGCGGATCGGCCCTGGTTGCGGGAGACCAGCCAAAACATGACAGGCGAGATTGCTCCCGCCCTTAAGAACACGAAAAGGGCATGGTTCACGGACACGCTTGAGGACGTTAATGGCGTGGCAAACACGATCCGGCGGTTAACGGCGGCATGCGTGGCCGATGGTTTCGACCTGATCGTGGTCACCTCCCGATCCAGCATTCACATTACTGATATCCCAATTAAGAACTTCGCCCCGATCGGGGAGTTTGAGTTGCCCGAATACGAACTGCAGAAACTGAGTTTCCCGCCGATCCTGGAGATGGTGGATTACATCGAGCGGGAGCGGTTCACGGAATTGATCATCAGCACGCCCGGGCCGATAGGAATCACGGCATTGATAGCGGCAAAAATCCTTGGATTGAGAACCAGCGGAATTTATCACACCGATTTTCCTCAATACGTCCGGATCCTCACTGAGGATTCTTCACTCGAAACATTGACCTGGACTTACATGAAGTGGTTTTACGACCAGCTCGACATGATCTATGTCAACTCGGAGAGTTACCGCACGGCTTGGATCCAACGCGGAATCGCCCCCGGTAAATTCCGGATTCTCCCGCGTGGCCTCGACACGACCCTTTTTCATCCTTCAAGGCGGGACCCGCTTTATTGGAAAAAATTCGGGGCGGAACCCGGGCAGGCAGTGCTTCTATATGTGGGCCGAATTTCGAAGGAGAAAAATTTTGAGGTGATCATGGCGGCCTGGGCCAAACTGCGGAGCCCGAAGGTGGCTTTGGCGATTGTCGGGGACGGCCCATATCTCAAGGAGCTCAAGACGCTTCTGCCAGACGCGATGTTCACCGGATACCTTGCCGGCCTCGAACTGGCCCAGGCGTTTGCCTCAGCCGATATTTTTCTTTTCCCAAGCACGACAGACACCTACGGGAATGTCGTGGTCGAGGCGCTCGCCAGCGGACTGCCAAACGTCGTCTCTGATCAAGGCGGACCGCGCGATCTTATCGTCGAGGGCGAGACAGGTTTTATTACCCGGGCCCTCGATGGCGCCCATTTCGCAGAAGCAGTGCAGAAGCTGCTCGAAGATCCCCCGCGGCGGGCCCGCATGGGCGACCAGGCTTTTCGCTCCGTCCAAAATCGCGACTGGGCCGAGGCCGGCCGCGCATTTTGGGCAATGCCGGATGCGTAATCGGTCCGGCAAAAATTTCCTCTGATCCTGCTTGCGGCCCAGCGCCGCTCCCTTACTTGTCTCTCTCCTGTGCCACGGATTCCTCCAGAAACCATTGAGCAAATTCAAAGCGCCAACGACATCGTCGAGGTGATCCAGGGCTATATCCCCCTCAAACGCGCCGCCGGGGTCTGGAAAGCTCTTTGCCCTTTTCACCAGGAACGGACCCCTTCCTTTTCAGTCAATCCCACGCGCCAGATTTTTAAATGCTTCGGCTGCGGAGCGGGCGGGAACGTGATCAGATTCGTAATGACATACGAGAGCCTCGAATTCATCGAGGCCGCAAGGAAGCTCGCGGAGCGGGTCGGCATCCGAATCGTGGAAGGGGAAATGAGCGCCGCAGACAGTGAACGCTATAACATGCGCCGCCGGCTCCTCGCATTGCACGCCGCCGCCGCCGATTTCTTCGCCAATTACCTCCTGAAGCGGCCGTCCGCACAAATTGCCCGCGATTATCTAAAGGGCCGCGGAATCAACGCTGATGTCGCCAAGTCATGGAAACTCGGGTTCGCCCCCGATTCCTTTGAGGCCTTTGCCACGTTTGCCCACCAACAGGGATTCACCGACCAGGAGCTGGTCCAAAGCGGTTTGGTCAAGCTCCGGGATGAGGATCGACCCAATGGAGATTTTTATGACCGGTTTCGGGGCCGCGTCATGTTCCCAATCTGCAACGACACCGGGGAAGTGATCGCCTTCAGCGGCCGCGTCCTCCAAGCCGACGCGAAGGGTGCCAAATACATCAATTCTCCTGAGACGATGCTATTTACCAAGGGGGCGGTGCTCTTTGGCCTGCATCGTTCCAAGCGTGCCCTAATCAATAAAGGGTCGGCCATCGTCTGCGAGGGGCAGCTGGACCTGATCACCGCTTTCGAGGCGGGGGTTGAGAACGTGATCGCCCCGCAAGGGACCGCGTTCACCGAAAAGCAGGCGCACATTCTCAAGCGGTATGTGGAAGAAGTGGTGCTCTGCTTCGATGCCGATGCCGCAGGGGAAAAGGCGGTAGAACGCTCTTTGGTATCGCTTTTGGCGGAAAACCTGATTGTCCGGGTCGCCGAGATCCCCCCCGGGGAGGATCCTGATTCGCTTATCAGGGGTCAGGGCGCTGCCGCTTTTATTGACCGGATTGCTGCCGCAAAGGACTTTTTTGACTTCCAGATCGACCATGTCTCAAGCGGCCAGGATTTTAACACACCCCGGGGAAAACTTCACGCCGCCCGCAAGATCGCCGAATCAGTGAGCCTATTAAGTGATCCGATCCTTCGTGAAACCATAATCAACAAAGCAACACAGCGCCTTGAGGTTTCGCCCAAGGAATTCGCCCGGATGTTGAAGACCCAAAAAACGGGGAGCCTCGGGCAGGAAAAAGGCCCGGTTGCGGAACCGATGGACCCGACGCTCCGGCTCCTGGCGCTGGTCGCCTTAAATGACAGCGACTCCCGGGCCTGGATCTTTGAGGAGCATTGGAATGAGGTGCTTGCCCGAGAGCCGGATGCGGGACTTTTGGTGAAGATATTGGAGGCGGATATCGACCCTGTGAAACCGGGATCGATCATAGCATTCCTTGCGAGCCTTGATGTGGAGGAGGAATCGACGGTATCCGGGCTGCTTGAAACCAAAGTGCCTGAGAACGCGCTGAAGATTGCGCATGACTGCTGGCGGGACTTGGATCGGCGCCAAACCCGGCGGCGGATTGAGGCAATCCAAGCGCGATTGGGCAACGCGGGGCTCACGAATGAAGAGGTGCTAAATCTGCAAAAACAAATCCTTGATTTACAAAACCGCCTCTCTGATATTGCGCGGCCTTTTTCCCCGCCAACTTAGCGTTTAGCGTCCATTCCGGGCGTTGCGTTATGGAGGGATAGAGGTGAACTTCACATATCGGGTATGCCTAAAGCCACGTCGAAATCAACAAAACCAGCGAGCAAGAAGTTAAACCCGAGTGCAAAGAAGAGTGAGGAGAAGGCTCCTGCAAAAAAAGCACCTGTTAACCTGAAGGTGACGCCCACGGCGAAAAAAGAGGCGAAAACCAAGCCTGCTTTGAAAGCGGCTCCCGAGAAGGATCCCAAGAAGGGGATCGTGGCGAAAGTGGCGAAAGTGGCCAAGGGCGTTGCCATCAAGGTCGCCAAGGAGGAGGCAACCACCCCAAAACCGGCCGCTTCCAAAACTCACCCAGCAAAGGTTTCCGCGCCCACCTCCAAGGGAACTAAAGCCCCCGCCCCAACGCTGGTGATTCCCGCAAAGGTTGTGGAATTGGTTGGGAAAGATTCCAAGGCGTCGAAAAAAGTCGCTGCGCCTGTTGCTGTGGGCAAGAACAAGGCCAAGGATAAGAGCTCGTCGGCCACTGTGATCGAGGCGCCCAAAGGCGGGGCAAATCACACCGTGCTCGACCAGGCGGACGTGCAGGAAAAAATCCGGGAGTTGATCAAACTGGCCAAGGAACAAGGATACCTCACTTTCGACGATCTGAACGAGGCGCTGCCGGAGAACGTCAACGATCCGGATGAGATGGATGCGATCATGAATCGACTCCGCGGTTTGGAAATCGAGATCATCGACGCTTCCGACGTGGATCGCTTTAAGGACGGCAAGAAAGACCAGGAAGAGGAGGAGGAAGAGAAGCCCGAGGCCAAACTCGACATTCTTGATGACCCGGTGCGGATGTATCTAAAGCAAATGGGGCAGGTGCCGTTGCTGACCCGGGAACAGGAAGTGGAGATTTCCAAGCGGATCGAGGAAGCGGAGTTGAATGTGCAAAAGGCTGTGAATCGCTTTGGATTTATTGCCCGGGCGTATTTGGACCTTGCCCAGAAGCTGGCGGAAGGCCGGGAACGTTTTGACCGGATCATCCTCGATAAGAAAATCGAGAGCCGGGAGCGTTACATGAAGCTGCTGCCCAAGCTCTGCATTCAATTGGAAACGGCGGCAAAGAATTGCGTCAACTCGTATAAGAACTACCTGGCCCACGGCGGGAAGAATCGCGATACGAAGTCGTTCGCCGAATTCTCCAAGACCCACGGGTCAATTCAGAAGATTTACCCGAAATTCTTCTTTAAGCAGAAGGTCACCGAGGAGTTCGTCCATCTTTGCGACGAAACCCACCGGCTCATCCGGCTCCACCTCGATGAGCTCAAGAAGCAGGCCAAAAAATCGTCCAAGCCGGAATCAGCCGCGAAAATTGATCACGCCACAAAGCTCAAGGATATCCAGATGCGCACCTGGCTGAGTCCCGACGAATTCCTTGAAGAATACAAAGAACTCAGGGGGTGGCTCAAAAAGGCGCTCAAGGCCAAGACCGAGATGGTCGAAGCCAACTTGCGCCTCGTGATCTCGATTGCCAAAAAATACACCAATCGCGGCCTCTCTTTCCTTGATCTTATCCAGGAAGGCAACATGGGCCTGATGAAGGCCGTCGAGAAATTCGAATACCGCCGCGGATACAAGTTTTCCACCTACGCGACATGGTGGATTCGGCAGGCGATTACCCGTTCGATCGCGGACCAGGCCCGGACGATCCGCATCCCGGTGCACATGATCGAGACCATTAACAAGCTGATGCGGGTGCAGAAACAGCTCGTCCAGGATTACGGCCGCGAACCGACTCCCGAGGAAGTGGCGGATGAAATTCAGCTCCCGGTTGAGCGTGTCCGGGCAGTCCTTAAAATGGCCCAGCAGCCGATCTCCCTGCAGTCCCCTGTCGGCGAGAGCGATGACACCAGCTTCGGCGATTTCATTGAAGACAAGAGCGCGGAAAACCCAAGCGACATGACCGCCATCGTCCTCCTCAAGGAGAAGATCAAGGACGTGCTTGAGTCGCTCACCGAGCGGGAACGTCAGGTGCTCGAACAGCGCTTCGGCCTGGTCGATGGTTACAGCCGGACCCTGGAAGAAGTGGGCCGCCAATTTAAAGTCACCCGCGAACGGATTCGCCAAATCGAGGCGAAGGCGCTCCGCAAAATGCGCCATCCGACCCGGATTCGGCAACTCGAGGGATTCCTCGAGGCCGATCAGGTTTAAAGCGCCAGGAGGCGCTTCCGGAGTGCGCTAAAAAGAAGGCTGCAACTTCCGGCGGGAAGTGCTGTTTACTCCGGTATCCATGAACCCAGAAGAACACGATGATCTTTGGCGCCTATTGGGCAAGGCCAAGCCAACCGTTGTCTCTCCTTTCTTTGCTAGGAATGTCCTGCGCGCCATCCGGGCGCAGGAACAATCGGCCCCGGCAAAAACAGGGTTCTGGGGGTTCTGTGGGTTCTGGCTTCGGGTCCGGCAAAACTGGCAACTGGCCTCCATGACGATCGTCCTGATAGGAATTTTAAGCGTCTCCATCTGGCCTCAACCGGATCAAGGCGATCTTCTCGCCGATCTCGCCCAGGAAGTTTCCATTAGCCCAGATTACGCCGTCATCGGGCACCTCGATGAACTGCTCGCTTACGAAGAAAACTCAGTATGGCTCGACAATTCTGGAGACTGATCGCGCCGCTTTTCATTGCTGCCATCCCGGCGTTCGCGCAGGAACCCCCTCCAACGGGGCCGGTGAGCAAGGCAGAACGCCAAAAACGGGCGGCAGCCGCTCCTGAATTCGCCGATGTCCGCAAGGCCCTCGAAGCACTCACTCCAGAGCAACGAAAACGGTTCAAGGAAAACTTTGTTCGCTGGTCGAACCTCCCTCCTGAGGAGAAAAAAAATCTGCGCGATCGCGATGCGTTCCGGCGTAAGCGCATGGCCGAGGACATTGAAGCAGCAATTACTGAGACCGGCCTGACCTTGGAAAAAGAAAAACGGATCCGGTTCGCGAAACGATATGCCGAAGAACGCAGGAAGTTGGAGGAACAGTTGCGCCGGGAAACCGAAGAACGCCGCCAACCGCGCCTCAAGGCGATACTCCAGCAATTGAAAGCGGAGTTCTCGACACCCTCGGTCGCGCCCACGGCTCCCGCCGCAGGCCAGTAATCAGACCGATCGGACGGATCAGACCGATCGGACCGACCTCCGACTTCCGACTTCCGTCCTCCGCCCGCGCGAGTTCTTGAAAACAATCCTTTGGAATCCCCTTGCGCATCCCTTCCAAAGCCATTAGATAACGCCCCTCAATTTTCCCGAAAGAGCCGCGTTTCCCCGTCCTTTATGCCCAAGTCCAAATCAATCAAGCCGTCTGCAAAGCCAAAGCCCGCCGTCAAAGCTGGGAAGTCGGCGGCTGCGGCCTCAGCGGCGAAACCAGCGAAGAAACCAGCGAAGAGAGTGGCGGCTAAAGTCACAGCCAAGACAGCGGTAAAACCGGCGGCGAAACCGGTGAAACTGGTTGCGAAGCCAGCGGCAAAACCAGTCTCCAAAGGGGGCGCTGCAGTGAAGGCCAACGGGGAAAAGAAGCATTACGTCTCCCCAAAAGGGACGAGCAACGGGATCTTCACAATGTCCCACGACAACCGGGAAGCGGCGGCCGATGCAAAATTGACCCCGTTCCTGCGCAAACAAAAGGAACGCCTGATCCAGTTGCGCGATAACATGCTCGATTCGATGACAGGCGTGGCCAAGGACACCCTGCGTTCCCGGGCCGAGGGGAGTGAGGCGAGCGCCTTCGGGATGCATCAGGCCGATGCCGGTAGCGACGCATACGATCGCGATTTTGCGTTGAGTCTCCTTTCCCAGGAACAGGACGCCCTTTACGAGATCGAGCAGGCCATCAAGCGCATTCAACTCGGCAACTACGGCAATTGTGAGATGAGCGGCAAACCAATCGCCCATGCCCGGCTCGAAGCCATCCCTTTCACCCGCTACACCGTCGAGTGCCAATCGCAGCTCGAGAAGCAGAATAAAGTTTCCCGCAGTCGTGTTCCCGTTACCTCGCTCTTCGGCCTGACCGAAGGCGAAGAGGGTGCCGAAAGCGAAGAAGAAGAACCCGCCACCGACACCAAGGAATAAGGCACCCATTTCCAGTGCCTTCCCCGCTGATTGATTACTGATTACTGATTACTGAACTTATGGCCCGCGATTTTATCATCCTCGAATGCACCGAAGCGAAAGCAGAAGGCCAGCCGCCTTCGCGTTACATCTCTTCGCGCAACAAAAAGAGCCCGAACACTCCCAACCGCTTGGAGAAAAAGAAATATAACTGGTTCTTAAAGCGCCATACGCTCCACCGCGAAACCAAGTAATCCCACACGATCATGCAGCCCAAGACGCCACAACGCCGCACCAATTTCCGCCGCCATAACCGCTCGATGCCCCGTCGGCGCATCGACATCGCGCTGGAAGCCATCGATTACAAAAACCCGGAGATCCTCCGCAAGTTTATCACTGAGGCCGGCAAAATCCTTCCGCGCCGGATCACTGGCATGCCCGCCCACTTCCATCGCAAGATCAACCGCGAGATCAAGCGCGCCCGCTCCGTCCTCCTGATGCGGTAACAGTCGGCAGATTCAAATCTTCAAAAGACCGCATCCGAAAGGTGCGGTCTTTTTTTTTGCGGAGGGCGCCCGGGGTGGACTGCATGGACCCGATGGACCGTGTGGACTTTATGGACAAGGGGCGCCCATATTTGCAGTCCATCGGGTCCATGCTGTCCACAAGGTCCACCCCCGCCCACTCCGTCAATTGATTTCATACTCCACGTCAACCACGACCCGGATGATCTTCCTCTCAGGCGTGGCGGCATCGCGGTTCTCAACCTGAAACCAGCCTTGCGACGCACTTCGCAGCTTTCCAAGTTCCGTCTGGGAGTCGCGCGAAAATTGCTCGGCAGCGATTCTCGCGTTCTTTGTTGCCTCCTGAATCATGCCCGGTTTGACGTCGTTGAGTTGGTTGAAGATGTAGTCCGGTTTAGACCCGCCGGATAGCAGCACGCCACTGATCATCAGGTTGGAGACGGAGGCCAGCGCCGGATTCACCAAATCCACTTTCGCCGTGCGCAACAGGACCGACTGCTGGGCGCCATAACGATGCGGGGGCGGCGGCGAGTCTTTGTCGCGCTCCTCCATGCTCGTGTCCCGAAGCGCTGGCGGCTGGACGGCGATTTCCTTTTCGTCAAATCCGGCCTGCTTGAGGAATGCAACCACTGCAGCGCTGCTCTCCCCGAGCTTCTTATTCACTCCCGGAAGATCATCGCCGGTCACAGAGAATCCAATATTCCAAATGGCAATGCTTGCAGGCGCTTCCTTTTCCGAAAGACCTTTTACAGAAATGGTGCGGCTCCCACTGTTCCGATCGCCGATCCCTTTGCCGATAAAATGTCCGCCCCCCGCAATCCCAGCGGCAATGAGCAACGATGGGAGGAGGAGACCAATGCGGGGCGTCGTCATGGCTGCCAACACACACGAACCAATATCTTTCGTCAATACGCGTGCTTTGTAGCGGAGGCCGGAAGTCGGCGGTCGGGCGATTGCGAATTCCAACTTGGGTATTGCCGGAGAGAGTTGGGCGTATCTGGCGGCAGGCAACATCGAGAAGGCGCGAAAGCATTACGCCGAGGCATTTCGTCTGTTTCCTTCCGAAGAGCACCAGAAGCTGATGGAGGCAATCGAGAAGCGAAGCAAAGGCGGGAATCCCCAACCAGACAGCTCAGTGGGTCAGTGATCCTCCCTTCCTGAGGCCTCCGTAATGACTTTGGGAACGGCGTTGCAAAGGCCGCCGGTGTACGCCATAATGAGCGTATGAAGACTCTGACAATCACGGAGGGACGCGGGCGGCTCGGTTATTGGCTCAAAAAGGCGACCGAAGGCGAGGACATCGGTTTTGTGTTCGAAGGCAAGATTGTGGCCTTGCGCCCAGTGGATGTGGTTTCCACGGATTACGCCCTTCAAGAATACGGTCTGACGCCCGGGGAAACGGCAGCTGCGGAAAAGCGCATCGCCGCGGAACTCAAGACTGCGCGCAAACGCGGAGAACTGACCCCCTTCACGGGGGGTGGAAATGATTTCCGTTGAACTGTCCCGGCGGTTCAAAAAACTAGTGCGGGAGGGGGGACGGGAAAAGGAAGTGTCCGGGACACTGAGTCGGCTCCGGGATGGTTTTGGCAAGCCACACGCCCATACGGGGCTGGCGATTAGGAAACTGGGGAAACATCTTTATGAGTGCCGCACCGATCTGGCGTGGCGGCTCATTTTTGAGGCGCGCAAGGGCACGTTGACCTTTGATTTTGCCGGCGACCACGACGAGGTGCAAAACTACCTGCGCGGCAAACGCTGAGACGACACGCCGGTTGCCAGAGCTGTTGGCAGGGTTGTAGTTTTAACCCACACCCGCCATTAACCTATGAAACATTTACTCGCATCCATCCTGTTCGGTCTCCTGATCACCGGATTTGGCGGGCAGACAGAGCTTCACGCGGAAGAAGCGTGGAAACCGTTGTGGGATGGGAAGTCGTTCTCGAACTGGCACATCATTGGCGAAGGAGAATGGACAATCGAGTCAGGCGCGATCCACGCCATCCATCCCGCCAATCTCAAAGAATACGGGCACCTCGTTTCCGATTCAGTTTTTGGGGACTTTACCGTGCGCTTGAAATTCAAGGCTGTCGCGGGCAATAGCGGTTTCTATTTCCGGATCGTGGAAGGAGGATCGAGCGGCGTGACCGGTTTTCAAGCGGAGATTGACGCCACCACGGATGTTGGCGGCCTTTACGAAACGAACGGACGCGCTTGGGTTTCGAAGCCCACGCCCGAGGATGTGAAGCGTTGGTTCAAGCCCGGCGAATGGAACGAAATGACGGTAACCGCACAAGGAGGGCATATCACCGTGCATATGAATGGGATCAAATCGGCGGAGCTAAAAGACGACCCGGGACGGCGCGAAGGCAAGTTCGCCCTGCAGGTCCACGGGGGTCAGCAGTGCGAGGTTTGGTTTAAGGATATCGAGATCAAAGTGAAATGACCCACCGCTTCGCGGGTTGACGGCGCGGCAATTGGACAGCATCCTGTCCACCATGGACGCCATCACCTATACCGCTGCCCGCGAGAATCTCGCAGCCACCATGGATCGAGTCTGTGAGGATCATTCCCCCGTCATCATCACACGCAATCGCGATCAAGCCGTCGTCATGCTCTCCCTTGACGATTATGAGGCGCTGGAAGAAACGGCGCATTTACTCCGTAGCCCCACCAACGCCAAACGTTT
>JAYUPM010000141.1:0-4509 GCA_043760145.1 Spartobacteria bacterium | reverse complement strand
GATGCATAAGATCCCCGCTTCCCGCCCTTTCATTACCGTCAATTTCGCCCTGACTTGGGATGCCCGCGTTTCCACGAGGAACCGGACTCCAACGGATTTTTCCTCGAAAAAAGACAAGCGCCGGATGCTCGAAATTCGCGCCAATGGGGACGCCCTTCTTGCCGGAGCCGCGACGGTTGCCTCCGATCAAATGTCGATGGGCTTGCCCGCCGCAGACTTGCGAGCCCAGAGAATCGCCCGGGGGCAAACTGAATACCCACTTCGGGTGCTTGTGACCAACTCCGGGAATCTTGCGGCAGACCTGAAAGTTTTCAAAACCGGGATCTCCCCGATCATCATTTTTTCCACGAACCGAATGCCGATGCCCGTCCGCAAACGATTGGCGGCCAAGGCAACGCTGCACCTGGATGAATCTGAGAACATTGATCTCCCTGGAATGCTGGCCACGTTGCGCACGGAATATCGGGTCCGGCATCTGGTTTGCGAAGGGGGCCCGCGGCTCTTGCGCAGCCTGGCTCTCGCCAACTTGGTGGACGAAATTCACATCACTCTTTGCCCTCTCTTTTTTGGCGGCCAACTGGCTCCCACCCTCACCGGATTGGCCGACAACTATTTCCCAAAATCAACGGCACTCTCCCTGCGGGCAATGGAAGTCGTCGACGGCGAATGTTTCCTGCGTTACCGAGTGCTGGCCTAATCGCACAAAACTTCAGCTCCTTGCATACCAGCACCTCCATCCACATCGAAGCCCCGCGGGAGCGCGTATTTGATTTCGTGCGAGACCTCGAGCAATGGCCCGCACTTTTACCGCACTATCGATTTGTCAAAGTGCTCGGCGAGGAAGATGGCCGCCAGATCGTGCACATGGGCGCGTCCCGCGACGGGATCCCGATCTCCTGGGTTTCCGCATACATGGCCGATCCCGACCGACTCGAATTGCGCTTCACACATTTGCGGGCATTCACCAAAGGGATGGAGGTCATTTGGAAACTGACCCCAACCCAAACCGGGACACAGGTTGATATTCTTCACGATCTCAGGTTCCGGGTTCCCATTCTTGCATGGCTTGCGGAACCGATCATCGGCGGGTTCTTCATCGGGAATATCGCGGCCAAAACATTGCGCACATTCAAGGCGCTCCTCGAATCCCCGGCTCCATGACGCAACGCAGGACTGTGATTACGGGCGTTGGACCCATTACTTGTGCCGGCCAGGGCAAGGATGCTTTCTGGGCGAATATCAAGGCCGGGCACAGCGGCATTTCCCATGTCACTGGTTTCGACACGAGTCAGATTCACGCCAAGTGCGGAGGCGAGATTCATTCCTGGGATCCAGCTCAATTTTTTGCGCCCCACCGCCTTAAGCGCCTTGATCGTTACGCGCAGTTCTCCGTCGCCTCGGCATTGCTCGCCCTTGAAGACGCGCAGTTTCCATGGAGCAAAGAGAAACCAAGCGACCGCGTCGGAGTCAGCTTCGGCACTGCCCTCGGAGGCATTGCGAATGCAGAAAGCGAGCACACGCTCTTCTTGAAGAAAGGATCGCGCGGGGTCAATCCGACCCTTGCCCTCCAGGTCTTCGGCGGCAGCGCCCATTCCAATATTGCGATCGAATGCGGCTTCCGAGGCGTCGGCACAACCAACTCCAATTCATGCGCCAGCGGGGTCATCGCTGTGGGCGAAGCGATGCGCTACATCCGCGACGGCATGGCCGATGTGATTATCGCCGGTGGCGCCGAAGCCCCGCTCAGTCCGCTGACTTTTGGGGCGTTCGATTTCATCAAGACAATGAGTCGATGGCAGGGCGATCCACCGTTCGCCTGCCGCCCTTTCGACCTTCATCGCGATGGCTTCGTCATGGGCGAAGGCGGCGCCAGCCTCGTTCTCGAAGAATACGAGCACGCTAAAAATCGCGGGGCCAGGATCTATGCCGAAGTGCTCGGATACGCGCTCAACAACGAAGCATGGCACATGACGACTCCCCTTCCGGGCGGCGCGACTGTCATTGCCTGCATGCGTGCTGCGCTGGCCGATGCTGGCGTGGAGCCCTCCCGGATCGATTACATCAATGCCCACGCCAGCGGCACCCAGATGAATGATTCAAACGAGGTCGCCTGTATCAAAAGTCTCTTCGGCGACAGGCCTCCCGCTATCAGTGGGACCAAGCCATTTACCGCGCATCCGCTCGGCGCAACGGGCGCAATGGAAACCATCATCTGCGCGCTCGCCCTCAAGGAAGGATTTATCCCGGCGACCTTGCATCATCAAACACCGGACCCGGCCTGCGATGCGGACATTGTCCCGAACATCGGACGCCACCAGCAGATCGAGTTCGCCATGAACAACGCCTTCGGATTCGGCGGCATCAACGCCTCGTTGGTCCTGGGCCGGGTGGATTGACAGTTTCTTCTCCAAAAGTGATTATCCCGCAACCATTGCGCTTGCGGCCCCGCCTTCTCCGCGATTATCTGCCATCCCTCCCGCGTTTCGCAGGGACCCGTTTCCAAATTCTGCACAATGAAAACGCCTATTCTCTCCTTCCTGACCGCGCTCTTCCTCATTGCGCCCGGCCACACTGCAACGCCACCCGGAGGGTTCACCGCCCTCTTTAACGAAAAAGATCTCACTGGCTGGCGCGGTGGCGAGACCGAAGATCACCGGAAACTGCTTGCCCTTTCAGAAGCGGACCAGGTCGCCAAACTCAAGGCATGGACCGATGACATGCTCGCTCATTGGAAAGTCGAAGCCGGCGAACTCCTCAATGACGGCAAGGGAAAATATTGCACCACGGTAAAGGACTACGGCAATTTCGAGTTGCTCGTTGAATACAACATGGCTCCCAAGGGCGACTCCGGCATTTACCTTCGCAATGTCCCCCAAGTCCAAATTTGGGATCATACCGACCCCGATGGCGGCAAGCTCGGCCGCGCCAAGGGGAGTGGCGGGCTCTGGAATAATTCACCGGGCACACCCGGCAAAGACCCGATGGTTCTCGCCGACAAACCGGCCGGCGAATGGAACAAATTACGGATCGTCATGGTGGGGGCCAGGGTTTCGGTCTGGCTCAACGACAAACTCGTTGTTGATCACGCAATCCTCGAAAATTTCTATGACAGGAAAATTCCTGTCCCGGCGCGAGGACCGATTTGCCTGCAAACTCACGGGGCACCAATCAAGTGGCGCAATATTTTCATCCGAGAAATCGGCAGCAACGAAGCCAATAAGATCCTCTCCAGCAAAGGGACGGTCGGTTTTCAACCGCTCTGGAATGGAAAAGATTTCGAAGGTTGGGCCGGCCCAATTGGTCAATACACCATCACCAACGGCGCGATCACCTGCCGCCCGGGAAAGGGCGGCTCCATTTATCATACACAGGAATTGACGGACTTTGCCGTGCGCCTCGAATTCAAGCTCCCGCCCGGGGGCAATAATGGATTGGCCATTCGTTATCCCGGCACCGGTAATCCCGCCGATGACGGCATGTGCGAGTTGCAGGTTCTTGACGACAACTACGAGAAGGTCACCGGACACAAGATCGCCCCACACCAAGCCCACGGTTCTGCTTATGGAATGGTCGCTGCCGCCCGCGGGTATCAGCATCCCACCGGGGATTGGAATTTCCAGGAAGTCACCGTGACTGGCTCAAAAATCAAAGTGGAACTCAACGGCTCCACTATTCTCGATTGCGACCTCGCCACTCTCCCCGACGGAGTCGGCAAAGCAGGCAAACGGCGCACCAGCGGGTTCTTCGGGTTTGCCGGACATGACGATCCCGTGATGTTCCGCGCCATTACCGCCAAGCCCCTTAAGGACGGAGCAATCCAACAACCAGTTCAACAAGTAGAAATTGAAAAATGAGACTCCGGCACGCGATGCCTCACATTTTTCCTCAGATTACGCAGATCACCGCAGATTTTCTCAGATGAAGGATAACCTTATTACGCCGATCTCCGGGGCTTGGAATCTGTGGCCATCTGCGACAATCTGCGGCCCCACTGAGAGATCTACCCTTGACCAATCCCGCAGATACTTACTGAGGACGCCATCGCGTGAGAAGAATGAGTAAAAAATACAATGTCGGGATCATCGGATATGGCTGGGCCGCGACGGCCCACATTGCGGCGATCAACTCGACCCGGCAGGCCCAGGTCACGGCGGTCTGTTCTTCGCGCCCATTGGACGGCGCGGAATTAACTGCCAAACACGGAACACCGATCCGTCCATTCACCGATCTGGAAACCATGCTTGCCGACCCGGGGATCGATGTGGTCTCGATCACCAGTTATCCCGACCAACATGCCGCCCAATTCATCGCTGCCGCACGGCACGGCAAACACGTCATTCTCGAAAAGCCGATGGCCATTGAGTGGACCGACATTCTTGCCATGAAAAAGGTCGCCGAGGAAACCGGGATCAAATCGTGCATCTGCTTTGAGTGCCGCTATTCCTCGCAATTCCTCGCCACCAAATCGGTAATCGACGCCGGGCTGGTCGGAAACATCCATTATGGCGA
>JAYUPM010000140.1:0-4513 GCA_043760145.1 Spartobacteria bacterium | reverse complement strand
ATTCGCCATCGGACGCGACGGACGGATCCTCTCGCCCACTACAACCGATGCGGGCGACAACGCGGATTGGAGCCGGTTCCTTTGGGATAACGGGCAGTTCCTTTCCAATAAATTGGCGGTCACGGTTTTTCCCGTGGCGGTGGAAGAGCTCAACCGGCCGGAACAACTGCGCAAGAATGTGGCCCAGGAACCGCAGAGCAAACTGGCGACCAGCAAACGCATGGGCAGCCAGTCAAAACAGGACTCTTACAGCGATCAAAAACAGGTGGCGCTGCCAACGGCCCCAATGAAGGACAAAGCGAAATCAGAAAACGCTGACGCCGCGCACGAGGCGCCCAGAACTCGAGTCGCCGCCGCCCGATCCAGCGCAGCTCCAGTGCCTTCGGCCCAAGCTGCGGCCGCCCCATCAGTCCCATTAGACGCATTAGACGCATCGGTCCCGCTCTCACAGGAAGCGCAACTTGAGCGCGGACAACAGCAGCAGTTTGAAAAACAGGAGACCAAGATTCGCAATGTCGCTCCCCAACAGATGCTGGCTCTGAGCGAGCGGGCGGCATATTCAAACCTCAATTGGGCCACCACCGGATTCAAGGAACTCACCGCGGACAGCAGCGAAGGTATGGTGACACGGTTCGTCCAGGATCGCCTTGAAATGATCCTCTGGTTGCGCCCAGCCCAAGCCCCTGATTTTACTTTTGGCTGCCTGATCGACGCGCAAAGCCTCAATGATCTCTGGCCTTTGGCGCTCCCGTCCCCAAATGCCCAAAATGGCGATCTCCCCGAATTTATCGTCACACTTCTTGATGATAAAGCCCGTCCCCTGACACAAGGACTCAAGGTTCCCGCAGGGCACGATTGGAAGCGGCCATTTGTCGCCTCAGAAATTGGTGAGGCGCTTCCTCATTGGGAAGCCGCGCTCTATCTGACACGGCCCGAGCAATTGCAGGCTTCCGCGCGCGGCGTCCGCCGGACCCTTTACCTGCTGATTGCCACAGCCCTCGTCGCCATCGCGTGTGGCGGGTGGCTCGTGTTCGCCGAGGCAAGGCGCGAACTCAACCTCGCCCAGAAAAAAACCGATTTCGTTTCCAATGTTTCCCATGAACTCAAGACCCCGCTCACCTCAATCCGGATGTTTGCCGAGCTCATGCAGAGCGGCCGCGCTGAGCCCAGCCGCCACGCCCAATATTTGCGCATCATCATGGTCGAATCCGAGCGGCTCACACGGCTCATCAATAACGTCCTCGATTTCGCCAGACTCGGGAAACACGAAAAGCCGCTGACCCGGACACCACTCGACCTTCATCCTGTCATCGAGCGGATCTGGGAAAACCACCAACTCCATTTGCAGGAAAGCGGGTTCGCCACTTCATGGCAGCAGGCGCCCCCGCCGTATGTGGTAAATGGCGATGAGGACGCCATCGCCCAGATTTTGGTGAACCTCCTTTCCAATGCGGAAAAGTATTCCACAGATAAAAAACAGGTGGAGCTTCAGAGTTACATCGATGGGAATGCAGTCCACATCAGCGTCCTGGACCGGGGAAGCGGTGTCCCCGAGGGCGAAGAACACAAAATCTTCGAGCCGTTTTATCGGGCCCACGACTCACTCTCCAGCGGGATACAAGGCTCCGGTCTCGGGCTCACTTTGGCCATGCGCCACGCCCGCGAACTGGGCGGCACCATTTTGTCACAGGCCCGGCCCGGAGGCGGCAGCATCTTCACCCTGCGCCTGCCGTTAGCTGAGTCATCCCCCCATTCCATCCAGTCCACCGCATGAATGCGGAACTACAAACGACATGAAAAAGCACATCCTGGTGGTCGAAGACGACGCCCATATCCGCCTCGGCCTTTGCGATGCGCTCCGCGCCGAGGCCTACGAAGTCACCGAGTGCGCCGATGGCGCCCAGGCTTTCCCTCTCCTGCGCCAATGCCGCCCTGACCTGGTGATCCTCGACATCATGCTCCCGAACAAAAGCGGGTATGATCTCTGCCGCGAAATTCGAGGTGCCAAGAACCGGGTCCCGATCCTCATGCTTTCCGCCAAGGGTCAGGAGATTGACAAGGTGGTCGGGCTCGAGCTCGGCGCGGATGATTACGTCACCAAACCGTTCAGTCTCCGCGAACTTCTCGCCCGAATCCACGCGCTGCTCCGAAGAACCGAGCTCGGTGCTGCAGTGACCGAAGCTCCCAATGAAATCAAAATTGGAAAAGTGCGGGTCGATTCGCGCGCACTCCGGGGCCGACGGGGCGATCAAACTTTTGAACTGACCCCGCGCGAACTCAAGGTGCTAGTCATCCTCGATCGGGAACGCGGGAACGCGGTTTCCCGGGATGCCATTTTGAACGAGGTCTGGGGCATCGAGTATTACGGCACGACCCGCACCCTGGATCAGCTCATCGTGAAGCTCCGCCAAAAACTCGAGGAAACCCCGGCCGCCCCCCGCCATTTACTTACCGTGCACGGGTTGGGCTATCGGCTCGAAGGATAACCGACGTCATGGATCATCAACAAAGATGGCGTTGCTAGTTTTTCCGCCAGCCTCAGAGACCCGCCGGATGGCGGATCACACAGCCCCGCGTCGGCCGCGATTTGGTTGACCATTGCGGGCCGTGTTCCCCACTCCAGCCAGTATCGAACCGGAGTCCTGCGACGACCAAAAAGACATGCCCTTTGCGCGCATAAATGCTGATCCATTTGCCCGGCCCTTTCTTGCCGAATTTACGGAACCCGTGAGAAGTGGTGGGTGACCGCAGCTTGCCGGTGGCCATGAGAGCGCACGAGGCGGCCCCGGAGCAATCGTATGCGGAATCAAATCCGGGGCCATGTCCGCGGCCGTATCCGTAAGGCAACCCGGCGATCCGATTGGCTGCGGCGATTGTAGCGTGCACATCTGGCGGCGCTTTTTCGGGGGCCACCGCGTAAGGGCCGTGAAGCACTGCGGTTTTGCCCGATACATAACGATACTTATACGGGGCGGGTCCGGCACAGCCGCCAGCAAAGAGCGATGCAATCAATGAGAATAAAAGAAGAGCGCGTTTGGACATCGCTGACATATTCAAAAAGGAGCGCGACAAACCTAGAACTTTTCGAGGAAATCAAGCTGTGTCACGCTGAGCCTTCCGCTTTCCGCTTTCCGCTTTCCGCTTTCCGCTTTTCGCTTTCCGCTTTTCGCTTTCCGCTTTTCGCTTTCCGCTTTCCGCTTTCTCTTCCCATGCCACTTATCGAATCCCGCTTTTGTCCCCCGCTGTGGCTTCGAAACGGGCATGCGCAAACCATTCTTCAGGCGATATTGCCGCGCCGATATCCATCGGAGCCACTAAAGCGAGATCGGACCGATCCGCCGGATCCGACCGATCGCTCTGATAACATCCTCGAGACACTCGAACTGGATGATGGCGATTTCCTATCACTCACATGGCAGCGCAATGGCAACGAGCGGCTCGTTATTCTCTCCCACGGATTGGAAGGATGCGCCGGCCAAAACTACATCCGCGGGATGGCTTCGACACTGCTCCATGCAAACTGGGATTGCCTTGCATGGGACTTTCGCGGATGCAGCGCGATACCGAACCGGCTCGCGCATCTTTACCACAGCGGGGCGACTTACGATTTGAAATCTGTGATCGAGCGGGCTGCGGTTGATTACCGCCAGATCGCGCTCGTCGGTTTTAGCCTCGGTGGAAATCTCACGCTCAAATATCTCGGGGAAGCGCCGCCGCATCCCGCTGTTATTGGAGGCGCCGCCATCTCGGCGCCTGTGGATCTTGCTTCAAGTGCGCGCGCCCTGGATGAGCGCCCTGCCAATCGCATTTATCTTCGGCGCTTCATCAAGAGCCTCGTGGCCAAAATCGAATCCAAGGCGCTCCGGTTTCCCGAACGCATCGACATCACGGGGATTCGCGCCGTTCGCACCTTCCAACAATTCGATGACCGATACACCGCAAGGTTGCATGGATTCCGCGATGCCGATGATTACTGGACGCAATCCAGTGCCCGCCAATATTTGCGGCAAATCGCGCTTCCAACCCTGCTCATCAATGCCCGCAACGATCCGTTGCTGACTCCTGATTCCTTTCCATTCCCGGAAGCGGAGGACAATCCACATTTTTGGTTTGAAGCGCCGGAATCCGGGGGGCATGTCGGCTTTTTGGATTTCAAAGCGGGCCGCCAACCATGGACTGAACGGCGGGTGCTGGAGTTTTTTTCCAAACATTTTTCCATACGCAAAGGAGTTCTCCCTTAAGAAACCGCTGATTTAATCGGAAGAGGGATTTGTTAACCGTGAATGAACGCGAACGAACGCGAATGCCGGATGGAATCAAACAGAGCCGGATCGAAAATGGCGGCTCCGCTCCCCATGCCTTTATTCGCGTTTATTCGCGGTTACTTTTCCTTCCCGGCTTTAATCAGCTGTTCTTTAAGCGGAATTAGGCACAACCGCTCTGGCACCTCCTCCTTTATCTGTGTATCTGTGACGATATGGGATCGCCGTGGTCTCAAATCTCAAATTCAATA
>JAYUPM010000139.1:0-1871 GCA_043760145.1 Spartobacteria bacterium | reverse complement strand
TGGAAGTCTCTCACTGGGTCCGCAGATTGCGCAGATTCTCGCAGATGACCGCAGATACTAAGCCCCGGAAGCGGACGTCATCAGGATTCGAGTGTTTTTGAACGCCAGCCTTGCCCGATCTTCATCTGCGCCAATCTGAGCTATCTGCGGTTAAAAAGATCCGGAGTTTGAACCGCAGATTTCTCAGAGGGACGCAGATGAAGGCAGGGAGAATCGACTGCTCGTAGATGATTTTCCTCTTTCCGGTATCTGCGCCAATCTGAGCCATCTGTGGTTAAAAAGTTCTCCTCTGTGGGATGGCTGTGATTCGCGTTCATTCGCGTTCATTCGCGGTTTTATTTTCCTCCTGGCTTTAATCAGCGGCTCTCTAATGGGCGAGGAGACCGGAGTCCGTCCCCTTTTTCGTTCCCCCAGAGCTCGGCTGACTCACGCAGAATGGGGTCGGTTTTGAAGGCGCGACTTAAGCGTTGCCTGCCATGGCAAACTCCTTAGACTCCGCGACCTTCATAAAACTGGACCCTGACCCTCTATGTATCTACTCGCAGCGACTTTTTTGGAAAATTCCGGCATTTCTATCGCCATTGCGTGCGCGGTTGTGGCCCTCGTTTTCGCCTTCTTTTTGATCCGTTCAATCATCGCTTCTCCGGCTGGGAATGCGCGGATGCAGGAGATTGCGGGCGCAATTGAAGAGGGGGCAAAGGCCTATCTGCACCGGCAGCTTCTATCGATCAGCAAGATTGCGGCGGTCTTGTTTTTCGTTGTGGCATGGGTCCGGGATTGGCCGACGGCGATTGGTTTTCTACTCGGGGCGGTCTGTTCGTTGGTGGCTGGCTTTATTGGAATGCGGATCGCGGTAATGGCGAATGTGCGGACGGCCCAGGGGGCAACGGTGAACCGGCATACGGCGATGAAAGCCGCCTTCAACGGGGGCGCCGTGACGGGTTTGTTGGTGGTCGGTTTGGCGTTGCTCGCGATTTCCCTTTTCTATCTCGGGGTCGGCGCGCTGATGCCAGCCAAGCAGATCGGCAGCCTTGTGGGGGTTGCGCTCGGGTCCTCGTTGATCAGCGTGTTCGCGCGACTCGGCGGCGGGATTTACACGAAGGCGGCGGATGTCGGGGCGGATCTGGTTGGCAAGATCGAGAGCAATCTCGATGAGGATGATCCCCGGAATCCAGCGACCATTGCGGATAATGTCGGCGATAATGTCGGCGACTGCGCGGGGATGGCAGCCGATGTTTTTGAAACCTATGCGGTAAGTCTCATCGGCGCGGTCTTGGTCGGGTTCCTGACCTTGAAACATGTGCCGGCTGCGCTCGTCTATCCGTTTGTCCTCGGGGCGATCTCGATCCTTTCCTCCATCGTGGGCGTTTACTATGTCAACGTCTCCAAGTCCAAGCCGGGCACGGCCTTGATGGCTGGGGTTGGCGTGAGCGCGTTGATTTCAGCGGTGATCTTTTTCTTTGCGACCCGGATGCTCTTCCCCGAAACGATCGTTCTCGCGGATCGATCCATTACGTCGGGCGATCTCTATCTTTCTGCGTTAATCGGATTGGTGATGACCGGGATCGTGGTCTTGATCACCAATTACTACACCTCCACGGCTTATGCCCCGGTCCGCAAGATCGCGAAAGCCTCTGAGACAGGCCATGCCACCAACATCATCGCGGGCCTGGCGCTCGGCCAGCATGCGACGGCATTGCCTGTGATCTGCATTGGGGCCGCCATTCTCGGGAGTTTTAGTTGTGCCGGCCTTTATGGCGTTGCGGTTGCCGTGATGAGCATGCTCTCGCTTGCAGGAATCATCATCTCTCTGGATGCTTTTGGACCCATTACTGACAACGCGGGCGGCATCGCAGTCATGAGCGGGTTGC
>JAYUPM010000138.1:0-1871 GCA_043760145.1 Spartobacteria bacterium | reverse complement strand
AGCACGGTCCCGATCAAGTAACCGCCCGGAAGGATGATCGGGAGCTTGTGCCCGTAGAACATCGGGGCCCAAACATACCACTGCTTAAAGTAACGGGCCTGGGCCTGGTAAAGCCCTTCATCGACCTGGGCCACGGTCCCAATGAACACCAGCAAGATTCCGAGTCCGAGGCAGACCACGGTCAACCGGAGCGAAGTGAGGAAGTTCCAGATCGGTTTCATGGGCATCCCACAGAGAAGAACTTTTTAACCACAGATTTCTCAGATTTACGCAGATAAGCAGGGAGGCTGCGGTGGGTCCGGATCCCATCCTTCATGTTTCCGTCATGGCAATGGATTGGTTTCATGGATTCTGGGGGGCGGCTGGTTGTTGCGAGGCCGCATCGCCGATTCGCACGGTCTTTAGGAATTCAAGGAAAACCGGTTTCTGTTCGGCCACGGCGGCATCGGGGCCGGCGAGTTTGAAAAACCAGCTATTATCAGGGCGATGAAGCATGGCGGTGATGATTCGCATCGACGACCCATCCCGGGCATCGGCGATTTCAAAGAGCTGGCCTTGGGCGCCTGCCACTTCCAATTGGGTGAACGCCCCATTTAATTCCTCGGGAGCCAGTGGTTTTTGGCCCATCTGTTCACGCCACATATTCACCACCATGGCTTCTTTGCCTGCCAGGTTTGGCAGCGGCGTGATACTCACCGTCGCTTCCCCGGCTGAAGTCGTTACCACAAATTGCGCCGCATTGACCTCGCTCTTTCCTTTATCGGTCCAGCCTGTGGGCGTCTTCCAGGTCACCGGTGGAATCTCCGCTTTAACCCGGATCTCATCGTTGCCCGCAACCTTTGGGGGTGGCTCTGCGGCAACCGGATCTTTGGGCGCCGTATACGCACGGATTTTTTCCGCTTCACATGCTCCAAAGAACAGGACGGCCATCATGGCGGAAGGGATAATTGGAAAGCGGAAAGTCATTTTTTGCAGGGGGGGGTGAAGCAGAGACGCAAGCGCCCTCTGACGCAACACGGTTTTGCGTGGTGGATTGGGCCAATCCGGTTTGTCGGTGATTGCTCAGGTGCGCGGTGAGGGGGTTGGCTCGTCCTCGTCGTGGTAGAGGCGTCTCGCCTCTTTTGCTGCAGTTTCAAAAGCGACGGGACGTCGCTGCTACGAACACGGCATCCCTCCGGATCTCGTGTTGCTTGCAATGCCTTGTTGCGTATACTGAGTCCTCGTGATTGCTGACATTCGCAAACATCTGCAGAATGCTCCGTTCGTGCCTTTCTCGGTTCGCACCGCGGATGGTCGCGAGTATCCGGTTCCGACCACGGACCACATTTATTTGCCGCCGACCGGGGGGCGAATTGTGATCTCTGACGATGAAGGCATCGTTGTCGTGATGGCCGCGTTGATGGTGAGCGCTTTGGTCCACGCTCCAAACGGGCATCGCCCGGGTTAAGGGCGTGGGAACTCGGAGGTCATCGGTCGGATCCGTCGGATCGGACCGATCGGTCCAATGATTCCGCCCTCCGACTTCCGCCCTCCGCCCTCCGCCCTCCGACCTCCGACCTCCGAGAGGAAGAGGATATACGCAAAACAGCCGGGACCCTTTTCAGGACCCCGGCTGTGTTGGATTGTTTAGCTAACGAATCAGCTGAACGGGTTGGATCTTAGTAATCCATTCCGCCCATGCCGCCGCCGCCGTGACCGTGGGCGTCTCCGCCACCGGCTGGGGCTTTCTTCTCTGGGATCTCGGTCACGACGCACTCGGTCGTGAGGAGGAGGCCGGAGATCGAAGCGGCATTCTGAAGCGCACTGCGAGTTACTTTAGTCGGGTCAACCACGCCGGCTTTGATGAGGTCAACGTATTCGCCAGTGGCGAC
>JAYUPM010000137.1:0-1875 GCA_043760145.1 Spartobacteria bacterium | reverse complement strand
CAATATCAAACTCGAACCGGTCCCGCACGGACTGTTGTTCGGTTGACTCGCGACGCTTGAAGACTTTGCGGTAGAGCTGTTGGAAAACGAGAACAGCGGCCCGCCCCGCCAGCACATCGGAGCTGCCCGTGAGTTCCGCCGTGGTTGTCCCCATGGCCAGCAGCGAGACGATATCCGCCTGCGGCAGCGGTGGTTCGCTTGTCAGGCTCACTTGAGGATCCCCGGTGCGCCCGTAAATATAGACAAAGACCCGGTAATCGCGCAGGACCGATTCCCCCATGATATCGAGCGTCGGTTCAAATGGCGCTTCCGGCGTGAAATAGAGATAGCCACGGGTGACCGTCAATTTGCTGAAGGGAAGTGACGCCTCAAAATTTTCCACCGCTGCCGTGCCACTGAGATACGGTTTCAGTCCGGTCCCGACAAACTTGAGATCCAGGTTCGCCCCGCCGTTCGCCATGTTTCCGCGGATCCGGAATGGGTCATCGGGACGGGTCTTAATGGAAATATCGAACTTCCAATCGCGCATTGGAGGTTTGGCGAAAGAGAGGGTCTTTGAGGAAGGAGCGGACCGCGGCTTGGGCTTGGGGCGTCCCGGCAAACCGATGGGGAGGATATCGATCTCACGAAAGAAGCGGCTATTGGTGACGAACACTTCACCGGTGGCGGCGGCGGAATTGAGCGGGCCTATTAGTTTCAGGTCCGTGTCGATGCGGACCGTAACAGAGTCATTGCGTTGGACGAGGACGTCCTTGGAACGGAGGCGCAAATCAAACACGGGCTCTGTTACCTTCGGCAGTCGGATCACGCCTCCCAGATCGAAGGTGCCTCCGCCAATCTCGCCCCGGAATGTTTTGAGAGTCACAGTGTCATTGGCAAAATCGAGATCAGCCTGGAAACCGCCAATGGCCGGGACTCCTTCATTGATCAGGCGCGCGGATTGGATCCTTGCCATGGCGGAGCCGCTGAGCTTTGGTTTTCCAACGGTCCCGCTGAGATGCACGCTGGCGCCGGCAGTTCCTTCAATGCGCCGGATGGCGGGGAAGAGTTTGGGAACAAGGGCGAGGGCGGAAGGGGTGAGCTGAAGGTCAAAATCAAGCGGCAGATCCGGATCGAGCTTCTTGGTTTTAATTGTCGCTGCCAGGTCAAATGGAGCGTGTCCTTTCAGGCTTATTCCCTGCATTTGCGGCTGCCGTAAAGTGGCATCAATCGTGAATTCCTTTTTCGAATAATGCGCCGTCACGTCGAGCTCCGCCGGATCGATGGCTGTTTTCATTTTGCCCTGGAGTTTGCGCCCTGCGATTTTGAGATGTGCTGTTGGCTCCAAAAGAGTTCCGCCACTGAGAAGGCTGGCCGTGACCGAACCACGACCCGGGATCTCCCGGCCAAAGCTCTTTGCCAAACTTTCCAGGTCGAGATCCTTTGCGTTCAAGTTAGCCGCAATTCGTTGATCCAAAGGAATGAGTTCCTTCGGGTTGCCAAGGTCCATCGGGAGAAAGAGAAATCCGGTCAGCACTGTCAGCCTGCCCTGGTGCAGGGAGATATCCCGGAAGCGCAACTTCCCATCCTTGATTTCGAGATCACCCTCAAGGCTGGTTGCGCCCGATTGAATCCGGAACTCCGAGGCCCGCGCCAACTCGGGGTCATAAGTCCCGACCAGCTTTACCTCGCTCAGGTCGATCTTGCCGAATGCGCCCTTTGTCAACTGAATGTCAAAGTTACCGCTCGGATTCGCCGTTCCATTGATCAGATCATTCTTTCCATTCCAATCCACTTGCAGGTTTCCTTTGATCTCCTCTTTGCGTCCAAACACGCGCAGCAGCGGCTCGAAAATGGAGAGATCGCGGACACTGACAATCGCCCCGCCTTCATAAA
>JAYUPM010000136.1:0-1876 GCA_043760145.1 Spartobacteria bacterium | reverse complement strand
AATTGGAAATCCTCAACACGATTCAGCTGGCCCAGATGAAAAAGATGCAGGCGTATATCGCGTTGCGCGGGGGACATAACATCACGGAAATGTCCGATGTGCCGGCGGAGAAGATGAAGCTGGTGGCCCGCAAACTCAAGACAGTCCTTGATTGGCGGGTGCAGAAGACGCGCTGGTGCGTGTTGCGCTGGCCCACTCCATCGATGGCCCAACAGGCCGGTATGAGCACCGAGCAATTCGAAAACTTTTATTTCGATGTGTGCACGCTCAATTACTCGAAAATGGCTCCCGGCATGAAGGCGCTCAAGGAGGCGATGGAGCGCACCGACAAGGTGGAAATCAAGGGGCCCGGCACCGATCTGCGTTTCTCGATCAAAGGGATTTCCGCCATCGCATGCGGAGGCGAACACAACATTCCTGATGGCGAAGTCTTCACCGCTCCGGTCAAGAACTCGGTGTTTGGGCGGATCAGTTTCAACGCCGGGACGATTTACCAGGGGACGGCCTTTGATGATGTGCAGCTTGATTTTGAGGCGGGCAAAGTGGTGGGGGCCACCGCGAACAACACGGCAAAGCTCAACGAGATTCTCGATAGCGATCCCGGCGCACGGTTCATTGGCGAATTCTCGCTCGCCTTCAATCCGTTCGTGCTCCACCCGATGCGGGACATTCTTTTTGACGAGAAGATCAGCGGTTCATTCCATTTCACGCCGGGCCAGGCGTATGAGGAGGCCGACAACGGGAACCGCTCCCAGGTGCATTGGGACATGGTGAATATTCAGCGCCCTGATTATGGCGGAGGCACGATTCACTTTGACGGAAAATTGATCCGCGAGAACGGGCTCTTCGTGCCGAAAGCGCTGCAAGCGCTCAATCCGGATCGGCTGAAATAATGGGTTCGTGGCAGCGGCGTTTCTCCCAAGGTTTGTAGTTCCGCATTTATGCGGAGAGGGTGGCGAAAAACAGAGCGACGCTACGGATAAGGAAAGGGAGCGGGGAACACAGACCGGCTAAAGCCGGAACTAGTGTGCCTTCTTCATTCATTCTGCCTTCACGTCGGTGGCCTCAGCGACGCAAGCCAGATAGGCGGGGAGGCCTTCTGTGGGCTCGATCGCGAGAATCTCGGGCACTTCATAGCTGTGAAGTTCAAGGAGCCGCTTTTCCAACGCGGGATATAGCATTCGCGTCGTTTTCAGAATCACGAGGACTTCCCCAGCGGTCTGAACTTCGCCTTTCCACCGGTATATCGATTCCACGCCGGGAACGATGTTGACGCATGCCGCCAGCGATTCCTCGACCAGAAGACGGCCAACGGCGCGGGCTTCATCCAAAGAACTGAACGTGCTGAGAACGAGGAGCATGGGAGGAAAGGATGAAGGATGAATTATGAATTATGAAGGGGGATTTTGAATCCTTCATAATTCATAATTTATAATTCATCCTTTCCTCCCCTCGCGCGTTTCGTATTCACTCTGCGCGCGATGCCGAAAATCACCCAACGCGCGAAACCGACCCGACCCTCGAAAGCGAAGTATAGACGCATTGTGTTGAAGGTAAGCGGCGAGGCGCTGCGCGAAAATGGGAGCCGCGACACGATCTCGCCCCAGATCGTCCACCTGATCGCGGGGCAGATCAAAGAGGTGCACGAGATGGGGGTGGAAGTCGCGATCGTGATCGGCGGGGGGAATATCTGGCGCGGGATTACAGCGAGTCATCGAGGGATGGAACGGACGACGGCCGATTACATGGGGATGCTGGCGACGGTGATTAATGGGTTGGCCTTGCAGAGCCAGCTCGAACAACTCGGAGTCGCCACCCGGGTCCAGACCGCGATCCCGATCCAAAGCGTTGCGGAACCCTTTATCCGGCGCCGGGC
>JAYUPM010000135.1:0-1876 GCA_043760145.1 Spartobacteria bacterium | reverse complement strand
AAAAATCACTCCCCGCACTATCCCCGGCTAGAATAAGTCCATCAGGAGTCACGGCATAGATTCGAAAAAGTGGGGCATCACCGAGCGCCG
This sequence comes from Spartobacteria bacterium, assembly GCA_043760145.1. Lineage (GTDB taxonomy): Bacteria > Verrucomicrobiota > Verrucomicrobiia > Chthoniobacterales > Chthoniobacteraceae > CAIURC01. The sequence goes on along the minus strand of JAYUPM010000135.1, from coordinate 1,786 downwards.
CGGCGATCCCTCCCGAGAGATAGACATTTATGGTCCCGGAGAACTTCGCGTCCCATGTCCACCAGATCGATTTTCCACCTAGTTCGACATCAGTGGTGGCATTGAGAGTCACGCCGCTGCCGCTGAAATAATCGCCACTTAAAGGCAGGGTTCGGGAGCGCAAAGTATTATACGGGGCCGGCGCCGCAGAACCGGTGAGGGCGCGTTCAATGTTGAGTCGGCCGGCAGAGAGACAAGTGCCGGAAAGGGTGGCAATCGGGTCGGCGCTGTTGAGCAATCGATTGATCCGTTCGGCCGGGGTCATGGCGGGGAAAGCTTCTGTCAATAAAGCCAGGGCGCCTGCCACCAATGGAGCGGACATGGATGTGCCACTCTGCACATCATAAGCGGTATCGCTCTCAAAGGCGGTTGATGGGATGTCCACGCCCGGTGCCCCGATATGCACCCGTTTCACTCCGTAATTGGAAAAGTTGGCGAGAAGATCGTTCCGGGTGGTGGCCGCGACGGAGACAAGGTTGCTGGAGGAAAAGCTTGCCGGGAAGGCAGTCACGGCGCGGTCGAAATCATTGTTGAAGCTCGAGTTACCTGCGGCCGCCACGACGATCACATTGGCCACGCGTAACATCTCGATGGCATCAACCATGGCAGGGTTGGCTGTGGTGATGGAGCCAAAACTCGCGTTGATAATTTGCGCCCCGTTCTCGCGGGCATAATCCATCCCCGCGATGATCCCTGAATCATATCCGCTTCCAATCGAGTCGAGAACCTTCACGGACATCAACTGCACGTTCCAGCAAACCCCAGTGACACCCTTTGCGTTATTGCCGGTGGCGCCAATGATGCCGGCCACGAACGTGCCGTGCCCATCATCATCCATAGTCTGGCCGGTCTCATTGAGCGTGTTGAAACCGAACACGTCATCGATGTAGCCATTGGCATCGTCATCGATCCCGTTGGCGGCAATCTCCCCGGCATTACGCCAAAGATTATCCGCCAAATCTTCATGGGTGTATCGAATCCCGGTATCGAGGACGGCCACAATCACACTGCCAGCGTCCGTGCGAATATCCCATGCGGCATGCGCGGAGATATCGCCCCCCACCTTCCCCAGGTTGCGCCCATCATTCTCCAGATGCCATGGATCTCCGTCGGCCGTGCCGGGATCGTTTGGAATAAGCTGTTTGCGATGGGCGTGATCCGCTTGCGCATAGGCGACCCCAGCATCCGCCCGGTAAAGCACCAACGCCTCGGCCACCGAGACCGACCCATCCAACTGGATTACTTCAAGCCCGGGAATTCCGTTAAACCGTCGGACACAAACCCCATGAGAACGCTGATCCCCAGCGGGCTGGTTGCCCGGTTTGAACTTAACCAGGATCCGATCCGTGCGTTCCCCGCTTTGGGCAAGAACCGGCACATCAAGGCAAAAGGTGAAAACCAGTAAGAACGCGAGAATCCGGGAGATCATGGGCGGCAGGTTAGCACGCCGACCGTTGCTCACAAGACATCACAACGGACTAGCCTTGCCCGATTCATGGGCGATGTTACTTGCTCTTAGTTCCGCTCAAACGCTGGCCATTGACGAAGCCGGCGATCCAGTCCCATACGCCGCATACTCGAAAAACGAATTCCTGGTCCGTTAACGGCCACCGATGATTCGGCCCAAGCCGCCAAGGACGGAACCTTCGCCGGTTGCGCTGCCGCCTTGTGTCGGAGCGTTGGCCAGGATCCGGTCGGCCATGCGCGAGAATGGGAGGCTTTGCAACCAGACAGTGCCGTGACCTTT
>JAYUPM010000134.1:0-12347 GCA_043760145.1 Spartobacteria bacterium | reverse complement strand
CCAGTTTCACGGAATTGGATTTTTCACTGGCCAGCAATGAAACCCGATGGACCGCGTTGTGAAAAAGTTCGCGCTCCAGGGCAATCCGTTCCTTGGCCTCGCCCGGAATGACCTGCCGGTAATTGGGATAATTGCCCTCAATGAGTTTGGACACGAGCAGGGTGTCGTTGATTTCAAATGCCACCTGGTTCTCGCTCACCGTCATGCGAAGCTCGCCTTCGTCGCCGAGCAACCGGCCCAGTTCGGTCACGCACTTGGTGGGGACGATGATCTCCACTTCCTGGCTGCGCGGGAATTCGAGCTCGATGTCCACCAGGGCCAGCCGGCGCCCGTCGGTTGCCACCATTGTCAGTTTGTTCTCCTTGAATGAAAAAAGGATCCCATTGAGCACGTATCGCGTCTCGTCCGTGGAAATCGCGTATGAGGTTTTCTTGAGGGCATCCTTCAATTCCTTCTGCCCGATCTTGAATTCCCGGGCCTCTTCGAATTTTGGGAGTGGCGGAAATTCTTCTTCTGGCAATCCAAGGATTTTGAAGAAACTTTGGCCGCACCGAATGGAAGCGATGTTCTTTGAATCGACCTCGAATTGAATATCGCTGGCGGGCAATTCGCGCACGATCGTGGCAAGGCGCCTGGCGGGCAAGGTGGTGGCTCCGGGCTTATCCACCTGCACAGCGACCTTGCCGCAGACGCCCACATCGAGGTCGGTTGTGGTCAGCCGCAAGGTCCCATCGCTGGCCTGCAGGAGGACATTGGAGAGAATGGGCAGCGTGGTCCGGGTGCTGACCACATTCTGGACCGTCTGCAGCCCTTCAAGAAGTTTCTCTTTGCTGACATTGAATTTCATAGGGAAAGAAGAGGGGTTAGATGAATGAATGCGTTTGCAGACGCAAACACTTTTCCATCAATCCGTTTTGCGCCGCCACCGCCGCTGGTAAGAAATGCGCCCAACATCAGCGCCGCAAATGGCTGTCGAGGGTGGAAATTACCTGGCGCAATTTCCCGTCCCCGAGGAGTTTTCCTTTCACAAGCCGGTGCGCATGGAGAACCGTTCCGTGATCGCGCCCGCCAAAGACCTCGCCGATCTCGGCCAGGGAGGATCGCGTGAGTTCCCGGGCCAGATACATTGCGATCTGCCGCGGAAAGGCGATGTTTTGGGGTCGGCGCTTGCTGGTCATGTCGGCCAGGCGGACATCGAAATGTTCGGCAACGCAGCGCTGAATCTGATCAATGGTGACCGGGCGGCGCGCCTCTTCCTGGAGGATATCCTTGAGCAATTGCTCAATCTTCTCAGTGGTGGGGTTCTCGCCCTGGAGCGAGGCAAACGCCGCCACCCGCATGAGCGCCCCTTCAAGGCGGCGCACGTTGGTGCGGATCCGTTCGGCCAGGAACTCGAGGATCGCCGGATCGAGTTTCACATCAAAGGTTTCCGCCTTCTTGCGCAAGATGGCGAGCCGGGTCTCAATGTCGGGCGGCTGCAACTCCGCGGTCATCCCGTGTTCAAAACGCGAGACCAGCCGATGTTCAAGATTTGCGATTTCTGAGGGAGGCCGGTCGCTTGAAAGGACGATCTGTTTATGCCCGTCAAAAAGAGTATTGAAGGTGTGGAAGAATTCCTCCTGCGTCCGCTCCTTGCCTGCGAGGAATTGGATATCGTCAATCAAAAGCACATCGGCCTGCCGATAGCGTTTGCGGAACTTCACCAGCGTGTTGTTCTGAATGGCGTCGATGAACTCATTGGCAAATCGCTCGCTGCTGACGTAAAACACCTTTGCCCCTTTTTTCCGTCCGGCAATCTGATGCCCAATAGCCTGCATCAAATGGGTTTTTCCCAATCCCACCCCCCCGTGGATGAAGAGCGGGTTGTAGCTTGTCCCGGGGGCATTGGCCACTGCGGAGCAGGCTGCATGGGCGTAGTGATTATTGGTTCCCACCACGAATGAATCAAATCTGTTTCGAGGATTCATCCCCTGAACCGACGGCGCCAAACCACTCTCGCCAACCGGATCCGATTTCGCGGCGGATGCTGCCCGCTCTGCTTTGAGCATGGCGGCGGTCGGGGCGGCTGGCTCGGCCGTTTTGCCGTTGAAAACAAAGCGCACTTCCCGCGGGCCACCAAAGACCACCGTTGAAACCGATTGGAGCAGCGGGAGGTAATTACTTTCAATCCATAGCTGATGGATGCTCGTTGGGATGCAGAGCGTCATCTGGGTCGCCGTGACTTCCATCAGGGAAATGTCGCTGAACCAGCGCTCAAATTGATCCGGCCCCACCCCGGCCTTCAACGCCTCCGTGAATTGCATCCACGTCGCGCCTAAATCCGACTCTTTGAAGGGTTTATCCACAATCAATCATGTGCACGGAGAGCCCAGCACCCACGGGTCCGGTAAAAAAATTCAGGGGGGAGAACGTTTCCGTATTGTCACCCGATTGACGGGAAACAATTTTTGATGCCATGCGCAAGACGCACTCCATGAGCAACTTATAAATGCAGTGGACGTGGAACATAGAATTCATCAACTCCGGCGCCATATCTTCATCCGGCGCGGCGCGGCGATGCGATGGAGGGCCGCCCGATTCGAAGTTTTTCTTTCTTATTCACAAGTTATTGACAGCCGGTTTTCTCTCGTCCCGCTGAGGGGGCGCGACACTAATTTTGTGCCCCGCTTGCGCCAAGAGAATTTACCGGTTTGTTACAAAGTTTATTTTCCGGAATGGAAGATTTCTTGTTGACCGCTCCGAGCCTTGAAACAAGGCGGGTAGCCAGCCCATTAGGTCCGCGAAACGTCTGCCCATGCGGCTTCGGCTACGTGTCGGTATCGTTTCGGGCGCGCATTGCCGAGAGCACCGTTTCGGGCGTGCGAAAGCAGACGCCGATGCCGCAAGTGACGATGCAGCCGACGAGGACGAACCACGGCCACGATATCTTCGGCCACCAATACGGGAGAAAACTTCCGAAGCGCCATTTGCCAAGCTCGGCGACAAGTTCCTTCCGTGTGCGGGTGCGAGCCTGGTCCGAAGTGAGCGGGCGCCGATGCGACTGCGACTCCGCGAGGATGTCACGCGTGCGGCGGTCGATTGTTTCGGGCGGGATGGATGCAAACTTTGCCTCTTCGCTCAGCTCGCGCGCGGCCTGCGTGCGATCCACTTCGGCGTGCGCGGCCCGCTCGGATTCAGCATGTTGCAGTCCGAGATCGCGGGCGCGGGCGTCGATCGCAGCGGCAGCGATTACCGGTTCGCGCGGAAACATCGCGGGCAGTTCCACTTTGCAAAAGACAAGCACTGCAACCATTCCCGCGATCATTGCAATGACGTTGGTGCCATCGCGACCCCGGCTGCGCGTGAGCATGCCAATCAGAAAGACTCCGAGCAGCGCGCCATACGTGTATCCGAGGATACCAATGGCGATCGGGATAATGGTGAGGTGCGGATTCTGGAGCACTGAGTATGCGGCCATCGTCGCGACGCCGATCATCAGCACTCCGAAAACAGCAGTCGCGACGCGGGCGGCGGTAATGGCCTGGCGATCGGTGGCGGTGCGGTTCACGTATGGAAGGTAGAAGTCCTTGGTGAAGCTTGTGGCGAGGGCGTTGAGCGCGGCGGAAGTCGAGCCCATCATCGTCGCGAAAACGCCTGCTATGATCAGGCCCCGCAGACCCACGGGCATTTCATTGACGATATAGTGGGCGAACATTTCGTTGTCGGCGATGGGCTTGCCACCAATCTGCGGCACGCCGCCCGCAGCATGCGTGTAATAAACCCACAGCAGAATGCCAACGCTGAGGAAGCAGAGGACGATGGGGATGTCCGCGAGGCCGCTTAGAATCAAGGAAAAGCGGGACTTCCGGTAATCCGGGGCAGTCAGCATTCGTTGCACCATGTCCTGGTCGGTGCCGTGCGTGGCCATTGTCAGAAAGGTCGAGGCGATGAAGGCGGCGAAGAGCGTGTAAGGCTCTTCGAGCATGGACTTGAGAGCGGCGCCGAATGGGAGGGTTGAGTCCCAGCCGCTCTGTGCCCACGCGATCTTGTCCCAGCCGCCGAGCGTATCGCGGACAACGTCGAGGCCGCCGACTTTTCCAAGGAGCAGCCAAATGGCGATCATCACCGAGCCGATCATCAACACGGCCTGGATGAGGTCGGTCCAGACGACGGCCTTGATTCCGCCGATCATCGTATAAAACGTGGTGATGACAGTCACGAAGACGATGCCCCAGAAATAAGCTGCAATCGTGATTTGGGTCCCTGGGAAGAAATATCGCCAGAGAACGACGATGATCACGCCACCAAGATAGAGCCGCACACCGATGCCGAGCACGCGCGTGAACAGGAAAATCGCACTTGCCGCGTTCTTGGTCCTCTCGCCGAAGCGGACGGTGAGGAACTCGTATATGCTCTGCACGCGGTAACGGTAATACGGTTCGATAAACGTGAACGCGATGACGACCCGGGCGAGGATCGTCCCGATGACGAGCTGGCCGTAAACGAAGCCGCGTGTCTTGAATCCCTCCGCCGGCGTGCCGAGAAATGTCGCCGCGCTGGTCTCGGCCGCGATGATCGACGCGAGCACCGCCCACCACGGGATCGAGCGCCCACCAAGCGCGAACTCGCGGAGATCCTTGTTCTGCCGACCCGCGTAAAGGCCGATGCCCACGATACCGCCAAAGTAAATGAGGATCACCACTCCATCGATAAGGAATCCGGTCATGGCTTTATGGCAGTTACGCCCTGGTTGCTTCCAGTGCCTGAGGGGGAACCGTCGGCTTCATCAACACCTTTGATTTGCGGGCACTGGCTTCCCACTTTTTCTGCCTGTCTGCAGGAAGCGTATCGGGATGCACCTCAAGGTAACCGCCTTTCTGCTGGAAGTAATTATAAGTCTGCGTTGAGAGCGCGAAGATGTGTTTCATCCCCTTCTCGGCGGCCAACTGTTCGGCAAAGGCCATTAGTTTGCGCCCATACCCCTGCCCTTCCTGGCCTTTGTTCACGTAAAGGCAGGCAAGCTCCGCTTTCTCGTCCTCCGGAAAAAGATGAAGCGCCACACACCCAACGAGTGCCCGGTCGATTTCGAGCACCCAGTAGTCGGAGAGATGCGCAATGATATCCGCCCGGGTCCGGCGCACCAATTCCTCGCTGTCAACCGATTGGCGGATCAACGCCATCACCTCGCGGACGTCCTTTTTAAAGATCCTGCGAATCTGCTGATATTCGTTGGAGTAAATCATCGTGCCGATCCCTTCATGGCTGAAGACCTCGCTCAAGAGCGCTTCATCCATGTTTCCATTGAGGAGGTGGACCCTTGGAATTCCCTGTCGGCAGGCCTGCGCCGCATGCTCCAGCTTGGAAAGCAGCTTTGGATCGACGAGCGATTTCTTCTTCTTAACAATGTCCTCCGCCTCAGGAATGGAAAGCTGGCGCACGATTTCGCCATTCATGATCAGCCCTTCTGCCGTAAGGAAGAGGATCTTCATCGCTGCCATCGCCTCCGCCACTTCAAGGGCAATCGCATCCGAGTTGACCCGAAACGTCCGGCCCTCCCCATCAAACCCGATTGGCGGGATGATCGGGATGATTCCCTCGTTAAGAAATAGATGAAGCGGTTTGGTATCCACCCGCTCCACCCGGCCCGTGTTGAGATAATCAACCCCACCAAGGATTCCGGCCGGATGCGCGATGATCACATTGGCGTAAGCAGCCCGCAAATCGACCGAGGTCAGCCCTTGCATGATCTCGTTCATGACGTTGGTGGCCGCTTCAAGGCTCAATTTGAGGGTCGCATCGTCCGTCGGCCCGGTCCCATCCGCACTCAGAATCGGAAGCCCGCGTTCCAGGCAAAGCTGCTCAATCTGCCGGGCTGCCCCATGGACAAGGATCACTTTAATGCTCAGGGAACGCAGCACCGCAAGGTCGAGCAGGATGTTCGCGAAATTCGGGGAAGCGATGATCTGGCCATCCACCGCGACTATAAAAATCCGGTCCCGGAACCGGGGAACGTATTGGAGAATGCCGCGGAGATCGGATACTTTCATCAAGGAGGCTGACTAAAGATGATAATTTTCCTCCCGAGCAAAGCGCAAAAACCCGATGACACGGTTCTCACGCTTGCGCTCCGGTAAAGATGAGTGAAGAGGATATGAGTGCCACAGACATTATTTATGCCCACCACCACGATCGCGGCCAATAGCGGGACCACCGAATTAAACATTCCTGAAGAGGAGGCTTCGGCTGCGCCCCCGATCGACTGCCGCCGAATCCTGCTGGCGGAGGATCACTACGTTTCGCGGCAGCTTCTGGAACGCAACCTCTTGAATTGGGGGTTTAGCGTTCAGACCGCAATCGACGGCGAAGAAGCAGCCCGAATTCTCCGCGAACCCAACGCCCCTCCCATCGCCATCCTTGACTGGATGATGCCTCGGATGGACGGCTTGGAAGTTTGCGCCGCCGTTCGCAGCGATCCTTCCCGCCCGTATATCTATCTCATTCTGCTTACCGCAAAGAGCCAGAAAGAAGAGATCGCCGCCGGACTCGAAGCAGGGGCGGATGATTATGTGGTAAAACCTTTCGACCCCGACGAGCTCCGGGCGCGGCTAAAAGTGGGACAACGCGTGGTGGAACTCGAACGGACGCTTGCCCGGCAGGTCCATGATCTCCAGGAAGCATTGCACAACGTGAAGACCCTCAAACGCCTCCTTCCGATCTGCATGTATTGCAAAAAAATCCGGGACGACCAGGACTACTGGCGCCAGATCGATGTTTACCTCCACGAAAAAACCGGGACCGATTTTTCCCACGGGATCTGCCCCGGCTGCATGGGAAAACTCCACCTCGGCGAACCGGGCTAGTCGGAGGTCGGAGGTCGGAGGTCGGAGGGCGGAGGGGCGCTTCAAAATTCCTGCTGCAATTCGTCCAGGTAACGGGCGATGGGATCGTCCCGGACGGTGCGCGCTTCCTGGGCGGCAATCTCGTTGGCCGCCTTCATAAAGCTGTCGAATGCGTGGCTCTTGCTGCCGAGTTGGGTTGCTTCATAGAAGTTGAGATAATCAGCAATCGCATCGGCGCGATGAAGAACCACCTTGCGATAGGCTTCCACCGCAGCGATCCGCTGGGATACCGCACGAGTCTTCCCCCGGGCAAGCGCCGCAAAGATCTTTTCGTAATCGGCCAGGACCGGGCGGAAGATCACATTCGCCCGGGCACTCAAAGCCACGATGGCAGCTTGGGCGGAGGTCATCACTGCTTTGCTGGCCGGCAATTTTGTGAACTCCTCAAAGTCATTAAGCAAAAACGTTTTCCTGGTCCCGGCCTTGTCTACGACCATCTCAAAACTCAGAAGCGCCCCCAGCTCAGGATCCGTGTCTTCCATTGTAAGTCCGCGGTGCCGGTCCAAAACGGAGAGGCGCGCCACATTCAAGGTCCACCACTTTTGCAATGCGTTGGGAGAGGTGGCGAACACGGGGAAATCCTTGATCAAAGCCGCCACCGGATCGCCGCCCCGTTCCGGCCAATGCTGTATCAACCGGACGAGATTCTGCCGTCCACCGGGCTGTTCAGTGAGCAACTGCAAAAGGCACATGGCGTAACTCGCATCCACCGCCTGGGCAGTCGCTGAGCCGAGAAGGCCCGCGTCCGATGCAAGCAATTGGTCGATGGCCGGGACCCGTTGGTTTTCAAGGACTGCCCGATAAAAGCCGGTATCGATGCCGAATTCGCGCTGGCGGATCATGACGACCATCCCCTCCACCAGCCACCATGGCGGCTCCAGGTAACGTTGCCCGGCTTTGATTGCCCCCTCCTTGCGATACGTGAACTCCAGCAACACGGCGCGAACGATATGTTTTTGGAGGTTTACTGCGGCTGGGTCCGTGCCGATTTGCACGTCCATCTGGACCGTAACGCCCTCGGGGGTTTCGATGAGCTTTAAGTTCACCGGACTGGCGGCCGCGCTGCTCGCGGGAGCAAGCGTGATGAGGATCGGCAGCTTCCAGTGATCTGTCTCCCCAAGGATTTGCAGCACCTCGGATTTCACCTCCTCGCCAAAGCTGCAGACCCGTCCACGCAGAGTCGCGTCGTCGCAGAACACAATGAACTGCTTGGAAGAACTAACTGTCCGGGTCTTGAAATCGACGGCTTCCACTCGTCCCACGACCGCGCAGAGCGCAGTGGAAAGGAGGAGCAAAATCAGTCTCATCTCACCCCGGTGGTCACCAGCATGATCTTCTCCTTCTCGATGACTATCGCGGAGAGTTTATTCATCCATTCCTGTTCGCGCTTGAGCGAACCCCATAATTTTTGAAACCCGTAATCCAGAAAATTCATGACCGGCGCAGGAATCGAGATGCTCCCGAAATTGCCGCCCACGATCGTCGGGGTGAATTTACCTTCCTTGATTTCCAGTTTGTATGCGATCCGGGTATAAACGGGATAGGTCCAAAGCGTGTGCTGCATTCCCATGCGGCAGACGCCCGGTTCGAGTTGGGCAAAAGCGCGCACAAAAACAACACCGGGGAGGGCGCTCGCAGCCTTCTTGGACCGAAGCAGGGCATTGATATCCTTCTCGGAGAAAATCAACTGGCGGGGACCTTGCGCATCAAGCGCCTCAGTAATGTCGCTCCCGACCATTTTATCGTTCATCGCTTTCGGATCCGGAAGGCCTTCCGGCGGTTGCGATGCCTGGAATCCCAATGCAATTATTGCCGCCGCCACCAGCACTTTGATCCCCACCTTGAGCTCGCGCGTAACTGGGTTATTGGCGAAGAGGCTCGCATTTTTCACCCGCTTCCGGGTTTTCTCAAGCGCCGCCTTGGTCTCTTCGTCGTCTTCCTGCGGCAGGAACGATCGATCCAGTTTCGCCCCGCAATTGTGGCAATATACCCGTTCCACTTCGTTCACAAACCCACAAGGTTCACAGGTTAACGTCTGGTCTGTCGGGGATGAATCACTCATTTGGTTTTTGGGCTCTTGGGTTTGTCAACGACTGCGGGCTTGGTTTCTACCGGCTTGTTCTCCGTTTTGCTCTCCGGCTTTTTCGATTCGCTTGAACTGGCACTCTCTTTGGTCGCTGCAGCTTTATATCCATCACTTCGATAATCGGTAATATAAAAACCGGACCCTTTAAAAATCAGGCCCGCCCCGGTTCCCAGTTGGCGGGTTACTTTTCCTTTTCCCCATTTCTTTTGCCGACAAAGTTCCTTGGGACAAACCTGGTAATTGTCGTCCTTCATCGATTGATAGGCCTCGAAGCTCTTTTTGCATTTGGCGCAATGATAGTCGTAGGTCGGCATGATTCTCCATACTGGGCACTGAGAGGCGGGAAAGTCTGAAGTCTGAAGTCTGAAGTCTGAAGTTTTAAGTCTGAAGTCTGAAGTCTTAATTCTTAGATCTTCACGGTGGCGGGGGTTGGAGTCGATCGGGTCTGCGCCCGCAAGCTGCGGCCGCTTAAACGCGTCCACGCGAGCACCACCGGGGCGGCAATAAAGACGGAGGAATAGGTTCCCACAAGGACACCGATGAGGATCGCAAATGCGAAGTCGTTGAGCACCGGCCCGCCAAAGAGATAGAGGCCCAAAGTGGTCAGCAGCGTCACGCCGCCGGTCAGGATTGTCCGGCTCAATGTCTCGTTGATGCTCATGTTCATGATTTCCATGATCGATCCTTTGCGACCCATCTGGATCCCCTCACGGATCCGGTCAAACACGACGATCGTGTCGTTGACCGAGTAACCGGCAATTGTCAGCACAGCCCCCACAATAATAAGCGACAGCTCGCGATCAAATAGGGCAAAGGCCCCAACGGTGATCACCACGTCGTGGAGCAGCGCCACCAAGGCTCCGAGCGCATACGAAAACTCAAATCGGATCGTCACGTATACCAAAATACCGACCATCCCCAACGCCAGCGCGATCAACGAGTTCCGGGCCAGTTCGCCCCCCACAAGACTCCCGATCTTCTCGGATTGCACCATCGCAAAGCCAGCGTCCGGCATCGATTCCATCAGATAGGCGCTGATTCCGTCCCCTGTTTCATGCGGGCTGCGGATCGTTGTAAATGTCTTCTTGGCTGAGGTCTCCGTCTGGACAACAAAATCCCCGATCTTGGGAGTCATGCCGGCGATTTTATCCCGGACATCGGCATCGGAGGGCTTCTCTTTGGTGGCCTCGAGCACCAGGCGATCGCCCCCCTTGAAATCGATGCCGAAATTCTTTTCACCGCGCGCCGAGAACAGCATGCTCAAGCCAGCAATCACCGCCACCGAAAAGAGCACGGCCGCCTTGCGCTTGCCGAGGAAATCGAAGTTCGTCGCACTGATAAGGCTCGTCATCCGGATCTTCTTCAGGATTCCGCGTTCGAGCGACCATTCAAAAAGGTTCCGTGTAACGATCAGGGCCGCGAACATGGAGGAAACGATTCCCATGGTTAGGGTAATGGCGAATCCTTTGACCGGGCCCGTTGCTTTCCAGAAGAGGATTACGGCCGTGATCAAGGTGGTGACGTTGGAGTCGAAGATCGCCGAGAAAGCCCGTTCAAATGCCGATTTGATGGCGGCTTTGTTTGATTTCCCGGATGCCAGTTCCTCACGCAACCGCTCGTAAATCAGCACGTTGGCGTCAACCGCCATGCCCAAAGTCAGGATGATACCCGCCATCCCGGGCAGGGTCAGCACAGTGCCGAACATCGCCATCGCCCCGAAGAGGAGGATAATGTTCACGAACAGGGCGATATTGGCGATCAACCCGGAAAATCGATAGTAAAGCAGCACGCAGATCACTGTCAGCGTGAGTCCCAGCATCCCTGCGGCAAACCCACTCTGGATCGCATCCGCCCCGAGCGTGGCCGACGTGCTCAGCTCGGACTGAATCTTCACCTCATTCTGCAACGGATTCTCCAGCACGCTTGAAAGCCCTCGAGCCTGCTTCTCAGTGAAACTGCCGGTGATCTGCGCGCTCGCCCCAAAAATCGCGTCCCGAATAACAGGAGCCGACTGAATCACTCCATCAAGGACAATGGCGAAGCGTTTCCCGACATTTTCACTCGTCAATTTCCCGAAGAGCGCCCCGCCTTCTGAAGTAAACTGAAGACTGACCCCCCACCCGTCTTTATCGAGAAACGCATGCGCTCCACTGACCATGCTCCCGGGAATATCGGCCTTCTTTTTGACGAAGAGCTGCTCCTCATACGGCTTGCCATCGCGGATATCCTTGTAGGTCTCGAGCTTGTAATTCGGGTCGGGCGGCAGGTTCCCAGCGATGATCGCGTCGCTATTGGGATGCACCATCTTGAATTCGAGCTTCGCCACTTTGCGCAATTGCTCGCGGGTCTCAGCCAGCGATGCGGTGTCGAGCTCCGGGATTTGGACAAGAATCCGGTCACTCCCCTGCGGCGTAATCACGGGATCCTTGGATGCCATCGAATCGACCCGCTTGCGAATCACCTCGACAGCCTGGTCCACCATAGTCGGCGTGATCGGCCGTTTCTCGATCCTCTTTACGCCTGTAACAGGGTCGGTCACTTCGCCCTCCGGCTCGATGAGCTGGATCAGGAAGGAGGTGCCGCCTCGAAGATCGAGTCCGAGTTTAATCTTCTCCTGGGGCGGATTGACTTGCGCAATACAGAGCGCCACGAAAAGCACCGTTAAAACGCTTCCCAAAATTCGCTTCACACGCTCGCTGTCGGTGAAGAAATACCAGCCGAATAGGATCAGCAGAAGCAGGCCGACGAGGAAGGTCCAGATGGGTGACATCTCAGTAAATTTGGTGGGTTAATAAATTGGGTGCCGCGCAGTTGAGCAGATCTCGCCGACTTACGATTTCGCCTCGGAAGGCGCCTCATCAGAGGATTTCAGGATCGTTGCCACCGACACCTTATCGATCTCTATCTTCACATTCTCCGCGATCTTGAGGATGAACGTCCTCTCTTTTACATTGGCAATGATCCCGTGAATCCCGGAGGCCGTAACCACTTTATCGCCAGTCTTGGTCGCCGCGATTTGCGCAAGGAGCGCTTTCTGGCGCATCTGTTGGGGACGGATGGAGATGAAGTAAATAAGCACAAAGGCGAACCCCATCATCACAATGAGTTGCGTGTTGGGATTGGGCCCCGGAGACGTCACGGGAGCCGCTTCGGCAAGAAAAATCAGTGTGTCGAGCATCATAAATCGGTGTAAGAAAATCCCCACCGCCAGGCGGCGCCCAGCGGGAAAATTGGGAGCGGAACGTTATTGAGAGGCCGGGATTTGTCCAAGGTTTTCTCCCGGTGTTCTGCGGGGCGGCTCTTCCTCTTCCTCCCAATGAGTCCTATTCGTCCCATTCCTCCCACTCGGCGAGGAGCAATGGGAGTGATGGGACGAATAGGAC
>JAYUPM010000133.1:0-1879 GCA_043760145.1 Spartobacteria bacterium | reverse complement strand
TTTTCTTGTGGCTGCTCTTGTGGCTGCTCTTGGGCTGAGCCTCCATGCCCAGTCCGATAACGAGGCCACCGCCCGAAAACTGGCGCATGACCTTGCAGGCGCTTTCGCCAATGACGGCTTCAAGCTGCGCGACGGCTATTGGGGCGGCCCGTTGGAAGTCGGCAAGCCGCAGCTTCTTGAGGTCAATCTTTATGCCGGCAATCAATACTGGTTTAGCGTTGCCGCCTCAGGGCCGGGGAGAAAATTGGCCATCACCGTTTATGACGAGGCCGGGCGTCCCATGAGCACCGACCCTTACCACGAAGACGGGAAAGCTGCCGCTGGATTTTCCCCGGAAACCAGCGGACCATATTACATTAAGGTGGAAGAAATCACGGGAGACTCCGCGACATTCTGCCTTATCTACTCATACAAATAGTCACACAAATAGCGTTATGCTGGAATCGCCTCATATTACTGAAAAACTTAGCGGGTCCGGGGTAAACCAGTTCTCCATTTTTCTCCCGAACAAAGTGGGGGCACTCCTGCATGTGGTGAAGCTCCTCAACGAGCGCCACGTCGATGTGCTCGCGATCAATGTCCAGGACTCCGCCGATACCGCAATCGTCCGCGTCGTGGTCAGCGACCCCGAGAGTGTCCAGATGACCTTTCAGGATCATAAAATCGCCTATTCGGTCTGCGAACTCTGTGTGGTGGAACTCAAGGAAGCCACCGAGCTCGGCAAACTCCTGGCCGCATTGCTCCAGGCCGAGGTCAATATCTTCGGCAGCTACGCCCTCCTGATGCGACCCCGTGGCCGGAGCGCTCTTGCCCTTCATGTCGAGGATAACGAGTGCGCCTGCGCCGTTCTCAGCAGCGAAGGATTCTCGATCCTTTCCCAAGCCGATATCTCCCGCTGACTACGTCTCCCAATCGTCCGTCTGATTTCGTCCTCGTCCTTCGTCCTCGTTCTTTGTCCCTCGTCCCTCGTCCTTCGTCCTTCTGATTTCGTCCTCGTCCTTCGTCCTTCGTCCTTCGTCCTCGTTCTCCCCGTATTTTCGAGGACGAGGACGAGGACGAGGACGATTTAATGCCCTCCGCTTTGTCCACCAAACTCTCCGGCGCTGATCTCATTGTTTCCTGCCCCTTTTGCCAGGCCCCGGGCAAAGTCTTTTCCCCGATTGCCGACAATAATTTCGGTGCCATTACCTGGACCGATGGATATCTCGATGCCCCGATGATGCCGCGTCCCCCACGGATCACCCGATGCCAATCGTGTTCCAAGGCGTTCTGGGTCGGGGAAGCGATCCCCCATGGCTATCTGCTTCCCGAAACAGAACCGACTCCGGAAAACGCTGCATGGCGTGAAGCCCCACATCTCGCCCCCCTTGATGAAGCGGAATTATTTCAAGCGCTCGCTGATGGTCTCGCATACTCAGAGGAACTGGAACTCGAATTGCGTGTTGCCGCATGGTGGCGCGGCAATGACCGGTTCCGCGTGGAAAACGCGCCCATCGGATACGCGACTTCCGCCGAAGCGATGGCCAACATGGAACGATTCATTGCCATGACTGTGAATGGCGATGAAGCACTCCAGCTATTTCGGGCGGAAGCGCTTCGGCATCTCGGCCGCTTTGAAGAAATGGAACGATCTTTGGAAGCGGTGGGGTGCAGTGATTATTGGCCCGCCAAAAGCAAACAACTCGAACTGGCCAGGACCGGCGATCGCAGGCTCCACAAACTCTTCACCTCCCAAGAACTCAACGCAGAGATCGCAGAGGCAGAACGCAGAGAAGCGGAAGGGAATTTAACGCAGAGACGCAGAGATTTTTGGGACTGACTGAAACCGTTATTAGCCCGCTATGTTTTGTCCGAAAGCGGCAGAGGACTGCCGCACTAC
>JAYUPM010000132.1:0-4537 GCA_043760145.1 Spartobacteria bacterium | reverse complement strand
GACTATTGACTTCGCCTCCCCGGACCGGCTGAAGCCGGAACTACAAACCCCGGAAGGCGCTAAACAGATACGGACGTCGCTGCCACGATTCTTGCTCTGTATCCGCGTTCATCTGAGATATCTGCGGTTCAAAATTCCGGGGCCTGCGGGGAGAGTTCACCACGGATAACTCGGATTACCGTGGATGGGGAAAACTGAGTTGCCAGAGTAGGTCCGTGACATTTCATCAGAGCCTTTTCCGTCCCCTGATCTCTGCGTCGCTGCGTCTCTGTCCCCAATCCGGTTCTGGATCGACCGAAATCAGCGCGATTTTCGCGCCTTACCGGAGGCAGTCGATCCCTTCCATGTGGCTTCAATCCCGGATGTTTTCTCCTGGAAAAACCCCGCCGCGATGAGCTTGCGGCGTTGTGGGAGCGTCAAGGGACCGGAGAGTTCGATCACGGTCTGGCTAAGAAGGGCAGAGCAATCGCGCAGAATACCGTGGATGCGCAGGGCCACATTATGATCGGGACAACGCAGCAGTATCGCCTCGCCGACTTTGAACGTGCGGCGCGAACTATCCCACGCCGTCAATTCGGCTTTTACATTGGCGGGAATGGGTTTGCTCGTTGTCTCTTCCAATACCTTTAGGATTGTTTGGAGAGTGTATCCCGCGTGAATGGCGTTCTGGAGACTGGCCCGGGTGAGCCGGAAAAGAAGGCCGGTGCGGCGGCCGACGCGTTCGCAGAAGCCGCCGATCGCCGCCTCTGCGGCGAGATTTGGGCCCAGAAAAACGATCTCGAAATTCGGTTGAAGGACCACACGGCCCGCCGCTATATCGGCCAACAACGGAAAGCGGGGCTGGTCGCCCATGTAATAACGGCCGAGCTCAGTCAGACGGACGGCCACTTTGTTTTTGCTCAATCTGCCGAGCTCGACCCCGCCAAGCGGAAGAAGCCGCTCTGTAAAAAAGCGGGTCAGAACCTCCCTTGCCTCTTTGCCGAGAACCTCGACATCCGTTGAAACCCAGTCGTATCCGCCCCACATGCGCTGCCGGGCGACGATCACCTTTCCTGCGCCACCAGCGGCACGCGCAATCGGATTGTGGACACGGGCCGCGTATTCCAGCCATGCATCGAAATCAAACCACTCATCGTGCGGCGCCTGCAGCCACGCCTCGCAAAGTGCGTCTTCCATCACAAGGACATCCGAGTGCGCGAGGCTTCGGCGATATTTTCCGTCAATCGGCGTGAACCCCCAGATGGCCAACTCCGTCTTTTGCGGGTTCCAGCGGCGGTTGCGCAACCGGTCCATGAGATCCTGCAAGCAGGCTGAGGCACCCATTGCGAGCCATTGACGGCCCGAGGTTGAAACCGACGCGACGCGGGCTGGGCCGTTGGAAACCACCAGCATTCCAAGGGCTTGAAGCGCCCAGAAAGCAGTGTCGAGGCGCTCGGGTTCCCTGGAGACACCGGCCCAGTCGGGAGATTGTCCCAGTTGCGTGATCAGTTCGCGTTCGTCCGCGGCGAAAAGGGCGACATCGCGCCCTTTCTTTAGTTGCAACGGCTGGGCGGCGGCGGCGGCGATGAGCACAGCCATGTCCGCGCACAGAAAGGCTTCGCTGAAAGTTTCGGCGGGCTCCTTGAGTGCTGGCGGGCGCGGCGCGGCTTGGGAATTACTCAAGAGCGCGGCTTGCAACAGCGGCCACAGCCCGATGCGCAGGCCGCGCAAGTCGGAGTCGTAATCCACAAAGACAAACACCCATTGCACCAGGGCGCGCAGCGCCTTTGCCACGACACTTGCCTGGCTGGTCCCGGCCCCAAGCGACGACAGCAGACCATCGAGCGCCACCGGTTGGCCCTCCGCTATGAGGCGCTTCATGATTGCCTTGGCAAAATCGGTTACGTGCAAACCCGAGAGCATTGCCAACGCGCCGCCGTTAGTCGCATTGGCGCGCTCCGCGGCCTCCCACTTGGCCCCGGAAATCCCGGGGGCGATTGCCATGAATCGTTCGAGGCGCTTTTTTGATCCAAACCGCGCGAACTCAATCGGACCGGGTTCGTCCGCAGCCCGGATCGACCAGGACGGCCTCTGATCCGAGTCCGAAAACTCGTGCCGCGCCACTTTGATCAGAACGAAATCTTTGAGGTGCGCGGCGAGTTTTTCCGGAGTCGTCCCTGGCGCGAATGCATTGCCCGAGGCATGGCAAACCTGTATCAAACGCAACAGCAGATGAAGCGACTCCGATTTGGGTGGGAGCCCCGCATTGGCCAGCAGCGCGCAGACATCGGGCCGCATCTCGAGGACAACCGTCCTGCCACCGGTCCACTTTTTATCGGGTTCGTATCGATACCCGATCATTGGCATCTTCAGCAGTGCGTCGCGGTCGGCCCCTGAAAGCCGTTTCCAGAGGCCGTGATGATCCACGAAGGCTTTCCAATACTGGTCGTCCAAGCCCGAGGAGGGCGGAGAGGTGTGTGTCGGTGTCAATGTCGGTTCAGGTTGGGTTCAAGGGACCGGTCAGGCTCTCGCAATCCGGAGCGCCGGGTCCAGCCATGTGGAGGCGGTATTCGTATCCTTGTTCGCACAGAAAGAGCTGCCGTTTCAAGGCATAGTCCTGCTCCACAGTGTCGGCCGTGACCAATGTGTAAAAGTAAGCCCGACGACCGGGGCCTTTCGGACGCAGCACACGGCCCAGTCGCTGCGCTTCCTCCTGGCGCGAACCGAATTGCCCGGAGATCTGGATCGCCACGCTTGCGTCCGGCAAGTCGATGGAAAAATTCGCAATCCGCGAGACAGCCAAAACCGGCAGTTGTCCATCCCGGAATGCGCCGAACAAAGCGTCGCGCTTGGATTGATTCGCTGACCCATCCAGCAACGGCAACCCGAGTTCCTTGGCAAGTGCGATCAACGATTCCAGATACGTGCCAATGACCAGGGTCGGCTCACCCGGATGACGCGCCAGCAGCGCACGCACCCAATCTCTTTTAGCGGGATTGGCGGCGGCGACCTGGGGTTGCTGACGCGGCTCGGCGGTCGCGTAGTCGAGCAGGAGTTCCTCCGGCATCGGGATTCGGATTTCCGTGCAAACCGCAGGCGCGATCCACCCGTCCTTCTCCAACTCGCGCCAGGGGATTTCATGGATCTTCGGGCCGACGAGTGCAAAGACGTCTCCTTCCAATCCATCCTCGCGGACAAGGGTTGCCGTCAGGCCAAGGCGTCGGCGCGTCTGCACGCTGGCGGCCGCTTGAAACAACGGGGCTGGCAACAGATGCACCTCGTCGTAAATGATCAAGCCCCAGCGGTGCGCATCGAACAGACTGAAGTGGGTGAACTCCCTCGGAGGCGGCGTGTCAATGGGAGCCCCGCCGTTGTCAACGAGTGCTTCGGCTTCGCCGGAGGCAATCGCGCTCGAACGCTTGGGCGCCTTCCGGTGAGTCAACACCTGATAAGTGGCGATGGTCACCGGCCTGATTTCTTTTCTCTCACCCGAATACTCGCCGATGTCGTCCGGGCTCAGCGTCGTCTTGTCGAGGAGTTCGGTTTTCCATTGGCGGGCCGCCGTCACGCTGCTGGCCAGGATCAGTGTGTGCATGCCGAGCTTCGCCATGCACGCCATGCCCACGATGGTTTTGCCGCCACCGCACGGCAACACCACCACACCGGCCCCGGCCGCCCCGCCGTCCGAAAAATGGAGCGCCGCATCCGCCTGGTAACCGCGCAGAACCATCGGGCGTCCCGACTGGCAGGTCTCGCGCAACGCAATCTCGATGACCTCGCCATTCTCGAAACCCGCGCGATCCTCGACCGGCCATCCGAGCTTGACCAGCGCGCGCTTGAGCGGACCTCGCCACGGGGCAGCCACGCAAAACACATTCTCCTGCGCCGTCGCCCCGAGGTAGTTTTTGAGCGTCGGCTGCCGTTCCAATTCCTGTGCCAATCCGGCCCTGCCCACACGCAGCTCCAGGGTCCCGTCCTCCGCCCGCCATAGCTTTAAAGCGCCGAATCGCGTGGCCGTCTCCCGCAGATGCGCCTCGACGGAAAGGGGCGGCGGGAACTTTGCCAAATCGTTGAGCGCGGCGATGACCGATTCCACGGCGACCCCTGCGGCGCATGCATTCCAAAGCGACAACGCCGTGATTCGGTAAGTGTGGACGTGCTCGGGCATCTTCACCAGCTCGGCAAAGCGGGCCAATTGCGCGCGAGCCTCCATGTATCGTGGCGAATCCACTTCCACCAAAATGGTGAAGTCGCTTTGGATAATGAGCGGGTTTTGAGAATGCATGCGGTCCGCCAGTGTGCCAAGTCCCGGGCGCAATCAACCAGTTTTTCCAAAAAACTTTTCACTGCCATCCCACAGGGTGGAACAAACGGGGCGGGAGTCTTGATTCTATAAGGGTTTGCGGGTGATTTTCACAGGAGGTCGATTGCGGGTTTTTGCTCTGTGCCCCTTGCAATGAGCGGATGCTGTCCCATGAGATCAGGTTCTCACAGGGTCAAGACCGGGCAACCATGCGTCTTGGAGCGCCCCAATTACCCGCATTCGTGACTGTCGAAC
>JAYUPM010000131.1:0-1881 GCA_043760145.1 Spartobacteria bacterium | reverse complement strand
CGTTGCTTCGCGCAAAAAAGCTCGGCTTCTCCGATATCCAGATTGGGGTGGCCACCGGGACATCGCCGGAACAGGTCCGGGTGGCGCGCAAAAAATTCGGTGTGATTCCGACGTATCGGCTCGTGGACACATGCGCCGCTGAGTTTGAGGCTTACACCCCTTACTATTACTCCACGTATGGCGATGAGAACGAGCGGCGGGACAGTGGGAAACGCAAGATCATCATCCTTGGCGGCGGCCCGAACCGGATCGGGCAGGGGATCGAGTTCGATTACTGCTGCGTGCACGCCGCCTTCGCGCTGAAGGAAGAGGGATTCGAGACCATCATGGTCAACTCCAACCCGGAGACGGTGTCCACCGATTACGATACGAGCGACAAACTTTACTTCGAGCCGTTGACCTTGGAGGACGTCCTCAACATCTGCGAACAGGAGAGCGAGAACCTTTACGGGGTTATCGTCCAGTTCGGGGGACAGACACCTCTCAACCTCGCGGCCGGTCTTCAGGCGGCCGGCGTCCCGATCATCGGCACTTCACCAAACAGCATCGAGATGGCGGAGGATCGCAAGCTCTTCTCGGCCATGCTCGATAAGCTCGGAATCCGGCAGACCCCGGGCGGCACGGCGACCAACGAAATCGAGGCGGTGGAGGTGGCAACGCGGATTGGTTATCCGGTTTTGGTGCGGCCCTCCTTTGTGCTGGGTGGCCGGGCAATGGAGCTTGTCCACAATGAAGCCGATCTACGCCGCTACATTCGCACCGCCGTTGAGGCGAGTCCCGAGCGGCCGGTGCTGGTCGATCATTTCCTCGAGGACGCGACCGAAGTGGATGTCGATTGCATCTCGGATGGCGAGACGTCGGTGATCGGGGCGATCATGGAACATATCGAGCAGGCCGGGATCCATAGCGGCGATAGCGCTTGCGTGATTCCCTCCTTCTCGCTGAGCGCTGCTGTGCTTGAAGAAATCAGCCGGGCCACCAAGGCGATGGCGCGCGAGCTGAAAGTGTGCGGGTTGATGAATGTGCAGTTTGCCGTCAAGGACGAGCAGGTCTACGTGCTAGAAGTCAACCCGCGTGCGAGCCGGACGGTGCCGTTTGTAAGCAAGGCCATCGGGATTCCGCTTGCGAAATTGGCGGCCAAAGTGATGGCGGGAAAAACATTGAAGGAACTCGGGTTCACCGAGGAAATCACACCGCTCCATTTTTCTGTGAAGGAGGCAGTGTTCCCATTTGTGCGGTTTCCGGGAATCGACATCGCGCTTGGGCCAGAGATGAAGAGCACCGGCGAGGTGATGGGGATCGGGGAAAACATCGGGCTGGCGTATGCCAAGGCGCAGATGGCCGCGCATCCGCCGTTGCCGACCAAGGGCAATATTTTCATCAGTGTGAAGGACAGCGATAAACCGCAGATCGCGGAGATTGCGGCGCAATTCGACGAGCTCGGGTTTATCATTTACGCCACTGGCGGGACGGCGAGTGCGCTCAAACAGGCTGGGGTCAAGGTGAACAAGCTCTTTAAATTGAGCGAGGGTCGGCCCAATGCGCTTGACATGATCAAGAACGGGGAACTGGCGATGATCATCAATACGCCGGCCGGCAAATCGCCGCGCGAAGATGAGGTCAAGATCCGGAGCACAGCCGCGCAGAATCGGTTGCCGATCATGACCACGCTCCGGGCTGCGAGGGCGAGTGCCGAGGGGATCCGGGCATTGCGCGACCACGGTTTAAGCGTGAAGACGATCCAGGAGTTTCATGGGAAAGGATGAAGGATGAAGGATGAAAGGGCCGCGGCGAAGCTGCCTCGTCATTCGTCATTCTGATTTCGTCATTTCCCCTCGTGGCAGCGACGTCCCGTCGCTTTGAGGAGAAGGGGCACCCCCG
>JAYUPM010000130.1:0-1885 GCA_043760145.1 Spartobacteria bacterium | reverse complement strand
TGGAGGTAATGCTTTCGTCGCCTCGAATCCTTAAAGGCATTGGGCTGAAGCCGGAACTACGAACCAGACGCTCCGGTCACTTTTTCATCCTTCATCCTTCATCCTTTCTTCCTACCGGGTTTAATGCAATCTGCGCAGCCCGTGTTTTTACGATTCTTCATTCTCCTGCTCATTGGCGCGCTGGCATCCTGCACTCGTCCAATGGATCGCGCCGATCTTGTCTTCCTTAATGGCGCGGAGCCGGAGACCCTTGATCCGGCGCTGATTACCGGGCAACCGGAGGGGCGGATTGCGTATGCGCTTTTTGAGGGACTCATGGCGTTTGACCAGACCGGGACCCCGCAACCCGGTGTGGCGGAGAGTGTTACGATGAGCGCGGACAAACGGGTTTACACATTTAAACTTCGCAAGAATGCCAAGTGGAGCAACGGGGATGCGGTTACCAGTGGTGACTTTCTGGCTTCATGGAAGAGAACCCTCCTGCCGGCCACTGCCAGTGAGTATGCGTATCAGCTCCATTACATTCACAATGCCAAGGCGTTCAATGAAGGGACCCTGAGTGATTTCACACAGGTCGGGCTGCGCGCGCCGGACCCGTTCACATTCGAAGTCACGCTCGATAATCCCACCCCGTTCTGGCTCGATCTCTGCGCGTTCTCCACGTTGCTCCCTGTCCATGTCCCGAGTGTTGAAGCGCTCGAAGCCAGGGGCCAAACCTTTACCAAGCCCGGCAACCTCATCGGCAACGGCGCGTTCATCCTAAAAGAATGGCGTCTCTTTGACCGAATCCGGCTCGTGAAAAATCCGCTTTATTGGAATGCCAGCCGGGTCGGGATGCGGACCGTCGATATTCTCCCGGCAGCCAAGCCGATGACAGCCTTCAACTTTTACGAGACGGGAGTGGTGGATCTTCTCCTGGATAAAGGACTCGCCCCCTCAATGCTGATGGATGCGCTCAAAGGACGCCCCGATTTCCACGCGGCCCCATTTTTGGGAAACTATTTTGTGCGGTTCAATTGCAAGCGCAAACCATTCGACGATCCCAAGGTGCGCCTCGCGTTCAGCCTGGTCATCGATAAGCAATATCTCTGCGATAAAATCACCCGCGCTGGCGAGTTGCCCGCCGATAGTTTGGTTCCCCACAATACCGCCGGATATGAGCCGCCCCCGGGTCCGGCGCGCGATCCGGATCGGGCCCGCAAGTTACTCGCAGAAGCGGGTTATCCGGGAGGCAAAGGGGTCCCGATTATCTACTATCTTTACAAGGCCGACAGCGACCTGGACCGGGATATCGCCGTGGAGTTGCAGTCCACTTTCAAGCGCGAGCTCGGGGTCGATATCCACCTCGCCCAACAGGAATGGAAAGTCTATCTCAACTCCCTTAGCACCCTCGATTACGATCTCTGCCGTTCCTCATGGGTGGGCGATTACAAGGATCCCAACACTTTCCTGGATATGTTCCTCACCGATGGCGGCAATAACCGGACCGGCTGGACCAATCCAAAGTATGACGCCCTTATCGCCCAAGCCGCCAGTGCCCTTGAACCAGCCAAACGCTTCGAGCATTTCAAAGAGGCCGAGCAAATCCTGATCACCGATGAAGCGCCGATTTGTCCCCTCTTCTATTACGTCGGAATCCAGTTTTACAATTCAGACCGGCTCGGTGGGATCGAGGCAAATCTCACCGACGAGCATCCGATCAAAAACATGTTCTGGAAAGATCGCCCGCCCCCGGAAAGCAGAGTGCCGTGATGGACCGCATAGCGTTTGGTTGGTTCTGCATTCTCACAGCATTCACCCGGCTCCTGACAGTCGGAATATGCTGCCGCCTGGGCGCACTGCTCGGGGTCATTGCGTATGCAGTGATGGGAAGCTACCGGCGGCT
>JAYUPM010000129.1:0-1888 GCA_043760145.1 Spartobacteria bacterium | reverse complement strand
GGATGGTAGTGCTCTCAAATCATCTGCGGTCTACAAGCGTGGTCCCGGTCGATTTGGTAACGACTTTGTGCCCGGATTTGCGCTGGCGTGCTCGGGCGTCACGCAGCATGGCGGCCAAATCGTAATTGAAGCGCTTCGCTAATTCGCTCTTTACGCGACGAACCTCCACGATGACCGAATCAGTCTCCATCGGGCCGTTGGTCTTGAGAGTTGTCGTCGTCATTGGGAAAAAACTGTTCAGGTGTGCAGATAATAGGAAGATGCACCCCCATGCGCGAAAAGCAAGATTGGAGGCGGTCGCTGAGAAATGGATTGGCGATGTGCTTGCAGTTCCAAGTGAGTAGAAAATTCATCCCGTGGACTCCCGATGCGGCCAGATGAGATGCGTCACGGATTGCGATGATGGGCAGGATGCCGCTGCCAACTAATTCAGCGGCGAGAGCTTCCACTTCCTCGTTGAGATCTAGAAGGTCGAGTCCCGCTAGTAATTGAATCCGCTCGGCTGCCTTGGCGGGTTCGCCCTCGCCAGCCTCGTCCAAAACGAGTTGTGAGGTAAAGCAGTCAAACTGTTGCCGCTGATCATCCCACCACTGGCGGGTAATTTCCTGACGTGCAAACTGCAAAAGGTTCCGTGAAGGCCGGGAGACGTAATAGCTTGGAATTGTGGTCTCGATGAAAATCGAATGCGGCATGTCCGAGTCTTGCTCCGCCCGTCAGGATTGTGCAAGCACGAGGGCCTAAGGAAGGCGAGTGTCGATCATTGTGGCGAAGCGTTGCCGGTTTGGAAGCCCGCAATACAGCAGGTTTGGAAACCTGCGCTACGGGCGGAACGGCGGCCATTGTGCGGAGGGGCGACTTTCCTGTCGCCTTCGTGTATTAGGAAGCTGAAAGCGGCGGGACGCCGCTGCTACGAGGACATGCTGCGGCCGGAAAGCCGCCTCTCCTTTGCACTTGCCCATTCCCGCATTCTCTTCACCTTCCACCTTTCGCTTTCCACCTTTCGCTTTCCGCTTTCCGCTTTTCTCGTGTCTCCAATCGTCGGCATTGACCTCGGCACCACTAACTCCCTCATCGGCCTGATGGAGGCTGGGTTTCCCATTCTGTTGGCTGATCCGGAAGGCGAGCGGTTGACGCCCTCAGTCGTCCATTTCCCAGCAACCGGGGCGCCCATTGTCGGACGCCAGGCGATGCGGATGCGCGCCATCGACCCTGCTGCAACGGCCTACTCGGTGAAACGCTTTATTGGCCGCCGCGTCGGGGAGGAGGCCGATGATGTCAGTTACGCACTGGCCGGCGCGCCCGGGACCCCGGTCCGGATCCGGATTCATGGCCGCGATTATTCACCGGAAGAAATCGCGGCGCTGATCCTTTCCAAGCTTCGCGCCGATGCCGAGCAGGCCATGGGTTGTGAAATCAACCGGGCTGTGATCACGGTTCCCGCTTACTTCAATGACGCCCAGCGCAACGCCACCAAGTTGGCTGGTGAACTTGCCGGGTTCAGCGTGGAACGGATCATCAATGAACCGACTGCGGCCGCTCTTGCATACGGGGCGGATAAACTGCGCGACAAATCGAAGATCGCCGTGTTCGACCTCGGCGGCGGCACCTTCGACATATCAATCCTTGAGCTGAACGCTGGGGTCTTCCAGGTTTTGTCCACTAATGGAAACACAAGGCTCGGAGGAGACGATATTGATCACGCCATGGTCGAGTATCTCTCCGGTAAGCTGACGGACGCAGGTGTCGCGAACTCGGATAGTTTGATCCGGGCCCGATTATGGGAAGCCGCTTTGAAAGCAAAGCATCAGCTATCGGTGGAAGAAGAGGTGCGCGTTGAGTTGCCGTTTGTGACTGGCCAGGAAAGCTTTTCGCTGGTGCTGACACGCGC
>JAYUPM010000128.1:0-1892 GCA_043760145.1 Spartobacteria bacterium | reverse complement strand
CCTCGGCTTTGGCCTTGGGACTTGGCTTGGTTTCCGCCGATGCACCCTTGCTCGCGGTGATCTTTTTGAAGGCGGTTTTTACACTGGTCGTCTTGGTGGCCATTAAAATTTTGAGTATCCTGAAAAGTGGGTTTCATGGCGCCTACTGGGCGGCTGCCAGGTTTTTCTCGTGCGCCCGTTTGGCGGCCGCGTGAATGCTTTCGGCCTGCTCCAGCTCAATCCCAATGGCGTCAGCAATATCCTGGGCTTCCACATCGATCAATGTATCGAGGCTCGCCATGCCGCCCTTCACGAGCAAAGTCGCCGTCGCCGCTTCAATCTGGAGCGCATCGGCAAGGACCTTCGCGGCTTGCTGCACCCGGGATTCAAAGACCTGTGTCGCAGACTCGTCTTTTTCGATGTTGATATCCCAACCTGTAAGGCGGGACGTGAGCCGCGCGTTTTGCCCGCGTTTGCCAATCGCCAATGAGAGTTGATCTTCATCCACCCGGATCTGGATCGCTTTCTTGCTCTCATCCAATGTCACATTCTTCACCTTCGCCGGCTTGAGCGCTTCCAACACGAACTCCTTCACATCCGCACTCCAACGAATGATATCAACCTTCTCGTTGTTGAGCTCCCTCACAATATTCTTTACCCGCGACCCACGCATCCCGACGCATGCCCCAACCGGATCAACTTTTTCGTTCGCGCTAAATACCGCGATCTTCGTCCGGAACCCGGCTTCCCGCGCGATCCCTTTAATCTCCACCGTCCGGTCCGCGATCTCGCTTACTTCGGTCTCAAAGAGGCGTCGGACAAAATTTGGGTGGCTCCGTGAAATGATGATCTCCGGACCGCGCGCCCCGTTCTCCACTGCCACCACATATGCCCGGATCCGGTCGCCTATATTATAATCCTCGGTCTGGACCCGTTCGCGGGAGGGCATTGTCGCCTCGAACTTGCCGAGATCGACGATCACATCGGAGCGCTCGAAGCGCCGGACGGTGCCGCTGACGATTTCCCCGGCGCGATCCTTGAACTCCTCGTAAATCATTTCCTTCTCGGCCTGGCGGATGCGTTGCATCATCGCCTGCTTGGCGGTCTGGGCGGCGATCCGGCCAAAGTTTTTAGGCGTAACCTCGATCTCAACTTCCTCGCCAATCTTTACGTCAGGCTTGATTTTTTTCGCCGCCGTAAGACTGATCTCATCGTGCTTGTTGAGAACTTTTTCTGTAACGATCAACTTCGCCACCGCCTTAATCTCCCCAGTCCGCTGGTCGATCTCACACCTCAAGTCGCGTCCCGCCTCCACTGTCTTTTTTGCAGCCGAAACCAAAGCGTTCTGGACAGCTTCCACCAGAACCTCGCGCTTGATACCTTTCTCGCGCTCGAGGTAATCCAACATGGCAATAAATTCAGCATTCATAAAATGGCGCAGGCTCCGGGGACGGAAAAAATGGGTATAAAATCCAGTTCATCCGTTCGGAGAGCGGGGGTGGAATATAGGAGTGGTGAAAACGAGCGTCAAGGGGAGAAACCCCGGCGGAACGGGCGTTGAACAGGATGGGTTTTCAACAGCTGCAGGTGGTCTTTTTAGACGCCGTTGGGACGTTGTTCCATCTCCCAAAAGGCGTCGGGTTTCATTATTCATCAGTCGCCGCCCGGCACGGCTGGACTCTCGCCCCGTCCCAGCTCGACGCCGCTTTTCGCCTCGCATGGAAGTGCGCGCCGCCCAAATCCACACAGCCCGGCCCGCGCCCCGATGACGACCGTGGTTGGTGGCGAGAGCTGGTCTTTGCGGTCCTTGCAGAGTGCGATGTTGAGCCGCATCCGCCTGCCCGGGAGGCGTTTTTTGCCGAGCTCTATGATGAATTCGCGCTGCCGGGGGTCTGGGCATTGTATCCGGAAGT
>JAYUPM010000127.1:0-12528 GCA_043760145.1 Spartobacteria bacterium | reverse complement strand
GGATCAGTGGCTGCAACGAGGAAGCTGTATTTTTTTAAGTCCGCAATCTCAGATTTGAGCCGGGCAATAGCCTCCTTTAATTCCTTGGCGCGGGCCGGCACCACGCTGGCGCCTGCAAGTTCCTGCTCATACTGCCGGATCTTGGTTTCCCTCGGGATGGTGAAGGAATTGGGATTCTCAGTCTTCTTGTCCCACTTGTAACTGGTGAACGGCTGGAAGGTAACCGAGGAGCCATCCACCTCCGGGACCCGGTCGCTGTCAGAGCCATCTTCATCGACATCCATATCCGATTGGACAAAGAGGGCCCGCCGTTTTGTTCCCGGATCCTGAAGTTCAAGAATGGTTTCCGTATCGAAAAAATTGTGGCGCGAAATCAGGTTGTCGAGCCGGTTGAGATTCGTCCGGAGATTGGCCACTTTGAGGCGGTAAAGTTCATCAAAAAATGGTGAGACTTTTGCCGATTCAATCAAGCGCGGGAGTGCCGGCAGGAGTGATGGAAGCGCTTCATTGAGGCGGCTAATTTCGCTGATCGCCCGCCGCGGCTTCGGGACCTTGACCTTAACAAACAGCTCCGCGCTGTAGCTGGATGGATCCTCGCGATCGATGCTCGCAGATTCGCCATACTCGGTTTCCAATGTCACCCGATATTGGAGCCCATTGAAAATCCGGCCCGTCTCCAACTTTTTGTTTGGGACGTAAGGAGCCGGAGATGGAGTCGCGACAGGGAGTGGCGTGGCCGGGGGCGGGACGATTTCCTTTGGCGGTTCTGGACGCCGACAGCCGCCCAGCCCAAAAGCCACAAAAGCCATCAGCAGGGCAGTGAGATAAGGAAGGCCCGAACGCATTGCGGATCGGCCGACCCTACTTTTTAACCAGCGCAATGGTCGCAAGGACGATCGCAATCACGCTCAAAAGAGCGAGGGTCCCAGCCGGCCAGATTGCAAACCCCTTGAAGAAATTGGGGACGAACTTTCCCGCAATCCCGAGGGATCCGACCATTACCAGGATCAGGCCCACCATTGGATTGGATTTCGAAAGAAAGGCTCCGACCAGTATGAGCGTCCCCAGGATGCCACCGGCGATCAACGAGGCCTTGCTCCCGGCCATAAACCCCTGGATCGCGCCGGCAATGGTGATTGCCCCAAAAAGATAAAAGAAAATTTGCATCGGGCTGAGATAAAGCGGGCCGCGCATCTTGTCGAGGGCGACATCTGGTTTGCAGCGAATGGGAGCTATGCGACGGAGGGGACTTATGATGGCCGGCGCGGCTGCATAATCCGTCGGAGAATAAAAGCAGGGACCAGCGTAGCAAGGGTCATGACCAGCCAGACCAGCATCCCGGGAATGACCCGAGCCCGATCGCGAACCACTGCTTCCAATCCTTCCCGCGCCACCTGCTGGGCCGACACTTTGAAAAACCCGGGCGACTCCAGCGATCCATCCGATGACGCACGCTCCGCCACCGAGTAAAATTCAGTGTTCACCGGCCCCGGACAAAGCACGGTTACCGACACGCCGGTCCCGCGCAGTTCGGCCCGAAGCGCCTCCGAGAAACTGGTGACGTAAGCCTTGGTGGCGGCGTAAACGGCCATCTTCGGGAACGGCATCCGGCTCACGATGGAGCTGACATTGAGGATCGCGCCGTGACCCGCTGCAATCATTGAGGGAACCAGCGCGTGGGTAAGAGAGGTGAGCGCTGTGATGTTCACCTCCAGCATCGAACTGACCCGCTTCTGATCGCTCTCTTCAAAAAGCCCATGGTCCCCGAGCCCGGCGTTATTGATTAGAAACGTGACCTGCAACCCTGTGGTGGCGAGCTGATCGAGCATGCCTGTGATCGCCATCGGATCGGCGAGATCGGCTGCGAGACAATGGACTTCAAGGCCTGGCCGCGCGATCTCTGCTTTCAAGGTTTCCAGCCGATCCATCCGGCGGGCGACAAGAATCAAAGTATCCGCATGCGGAGCGAGTTGGCGGGCGAACTCCGCGCCGAGCCCAGAGGAAGCGCCGGTAATCAAAGCCGTGCAGCCTTTGAAAGTGAACATGGCGGGGAGTCTTGAGAGAGCGCGTGAAAGCGTCGAGCTTTCCTCGGCATTCTTCTCATGGCTCTCATGGACGAAACTGACCGATCCTCAGTTTGCGGTTGGCAGTGAACCGGGGCTGTGGCAACCTCAAAGTGCATGAGCAGGCTAATGATCGAACTCTCGACTGAACTGGCCGCCCGACTGGAAGCGGTGAGCGCTGCGGAAAACGTGCGTCCCGCCGAATGGGTATCGGAAGCGGTTGCAAAGGCACTCCCTCCAAATGGTTCGGAGGATTGGCCGGTAGGATATTTTGAGAAATATGCCGGGTGCCTCGCCGGCGATGACTGGCAACCTCCCGCCGACCCACCGCCCGAACGTCCTCCGGAGTGGTGATGCGTTACCTTCTCGACACGAACATTGTCATCTTCGTGCTGAAGGATCGGAATGGCATAGCCGCCACGAGACTTGCCAAGGAAATGCCCGGCGATGTGGTGTCTTGCGCTGTGGTGGAAGCGGAACTTTACCACGGAGCCACGAAATACGGCGCCGCCGATCGACGCCTGAGTGCATTAGATGGATTTCTAGCGCCGTATCGCTCACTCGCTTTTGACTCTGCCTGTGTGCCAAATTATGCCCGCATCCGTGACGAACTTGAGCGTGCCGGCACAATAATCGGCGGAAATGACCTGCTGATCGCTGCCATTACACTGACATATGATTTGACCCTTGTGACGCACAACAGCAACGAATTCAACAGGGTGCGTGGATTGCGAGTTGAGGACTGATCGGTGTGAGTCCTTGGCTGATCTAAATCTCAGCCCTCGAGTTTCCGCTTGGCGTCAGCCACGGTGGGGGCGATCGATAGAAAATCATCGAGGCGGACCAGCTCAAACACGCTGCGCACTCGTGGGGTGAGGGCCGCGATCGCAAACTTTCCTTTGAACTCCTGGATGTTGCGGACGTGTTCAATGAGCGTCGCCAGCCCCGATGAATCGACGTATTTGACCTGGCTAAAATCGAGGATCAACGCGGGCCGTTTCGCCTTGGAATATCCGGCCAATAAGTTGCGAAGTTCCGGAGACGCGGCGAGATCGATGTCCCCCTCCAGCTCAAGAATGTAGATCCCGTCTTCAATGAGCTCGCGCGATTGCATCGGGGCGATCGTTAGCAGTGGGAACACAAACGCGAAAGCGAATTTTCGCCAAATTTCCTAAGCCGTTGCCAGGATGGGAGTCGGTTCCACCCATTTCCCATGCTCGCGGATCAAGTCGGTGAGCCGATCCACGGCTTCCAGTTCCGGGATATTGAATTTTACGGGGGTCTTGCCGACATAAAGATTGACCTTCCCGGGGGCGCCCCCGACATAGCCGAAATCGGCATCGGCCATTTCGCCGGGCCCATTCACAATGCATCCCATGATGGCGATCTTCACTCCCTTAAGATGCACGGTCGCCGCTTTGATCCGGGCCGTGGTGGTTTGGAGATTGAAGAGGGTCCGCCCGCAACTCGGGCATGCGACGTAATCGGTCTTGAAGATGCGCGACCCGGCGGCCTGCAAAGTATTGTAACTAAGCCGAAGCGCCTGGCCGGGAGCGTTCTCGCCCTGGATGAGGATCACGTCGCCGATCCCGTCACAGAGCAAACTCCCGATATGCGTTGCCGCGGCAAGCAGCGTGTCGAGGAAATCGGCGCTTCCCTCGTTTGGCATCAACGTATCTTTGAGAAGAATCGGATGTCGGGCCTGAAGTTTGGTTGCGAGGAGTCGAAAAGCCACGATGACAGGGAGCTCCACTCCGTCGCGAACGGTAACGAGAATGGGATTTTCAGAGGCATTGAGTGCAGCAACTCCCTGCTCATCGCGTGGATCAATTTCAATGACTCCAGCCTGCTCGCGAATCAGCTCGGGCTGATAATCACCCATCTGCGCCACTTTATGCGCAATCTGATCGTAACTCGATTGCCGGACCATGACTCGGATCAATTCTTCGCCTCCTAAATGAATCCCGCAGCGCTCGATTCGATTGCTCGCCCGGCGCTGATAACTGAATGGATCCCAGGCCGGAGGTTCGAGGTCGGAAGTCGGCGGACGGACATCGGAAGTCCGAGGGCGGAGGGCGGCCAGGGCGCGGGCGACGGGAATTTCGTGAACACTATCTTCGGTGAGCGAGACCCGGATGGTGTCGCCAATTCCATCGGCCAACAGGCTGCCGATGCCGATGGCGCTTTTGATCCGGGCGTCCTCGCCGTCCCCGGCTTCGGTGACACCAAGATGGATTGGGTAATTCCAATCAGGCCCTTCGGCACGGAGCCGGGCGACAAGAAGGCGATACGCTTCAATCATCACCTTTGGGTTGGAGCTCTTCATCGAAAAAACGAAGTCGTGATAATCGAGGTCCCGGGCGATCCGGGCAAACTCGAGGGCGCTCTCCACCATCCCGCGCGGAGTATCGCCATACCGATTCATGATTCGATCCGAGAGCGAACCGTGATTGGTCCCGATCCGCATCGCGACTCCGCGCTTGATGCAGAGCTCCACTAGTGGCGTGAATCGCTCCCGGATCCGTTCCAGTTCCGCCGCGTATTGGGCATCGGTATATTCGATGATCTTGAACTTCTTGGAGTCCGCGTAATTGCCCGGGTTGATGCGGACTTTCTCCACCCATTTGGCGGCTTCGAGAGCGGCTTCGGGCTTGAAATGGATATCGGCCACGATCGGGACGAGGCAGCCGCGGGCGCGCAATCCCGAGACGATGTGCTCGAGGTTGGCCGCATCCTTCACGGTCGGCGCCGTGATGCGGACGATTTCACATCCGACCGCCACCAGTTCGAGGGTCTGCGCGATGCAGGCCGCCGTATCCATCGTGTCGCACGTGATCATTGACTGGACCCGGATTGGGTTGGTCCCGCCAACAGCCACCGCCCCGATCTTCACCACGCGGGTCGCCCAGCGTTGATAAGCGAACAACGACTCGCAGTATTTCATTTTTGCGTCTCAGCCGGGACGGGCGTTTCCCGGGCTTTCTTAGGACCTGAGCTCGGAAAGAAATCCTGCACATCGAAAAAGAAAATATAGAGCATGAAGCCGATAATCATTATGCCGCATGCGGTCTGGACGGCTTCGAGCAGGCGCACATTGATGGGTTTGCGGCGGACCCCTTCGACAATTGCCAGGGTGATATGGCCTCCGTCGAGAACGGGAATGGGCAGCATATTGAGCATCGCGAGGTTGATATTTAGAACGACGCTGAACCAAAAAGCCATCCGCCAGCCATCAGCGAAATCGAGCTGAAAGAAACTGTAGTAAACGCGCATCATCAGCACCGGACCGCCCATGTGCTGGAGCTTAACGTCGCTCTTCTTGGAAGCGATCGCCCCGACCGTATCGACGATCGACATCGCTCCCTTTTTCAACTGCTCAAACGGCCCCGGATAAATGAGGGCGGTGCGGCCACGGGCATTGAATTCGAGGCCCAAATCATCCTCCCACTCCACTCCGATCATTGGCTTGCTTTGGCCTTCAATGGCTGAAGGCGTGAGTTTGACCTCGCTGCGAACTCCAGCGCGATCGATGGCCAGAGTCATCGGCGACTGGCCTCCGCTCCGGACCGTTTCCGTCAGCTTGGCGGACGATGTCGCTGGCTGCCCATTGATCGTCACAACGCGGTCGCCCGCCTTGAGGCCCGCAGCTTCGGCCGGCAACCCTTTGATTACACCCCGGATAATCGGCGACTTGGCCTGCAACTCGCCGGTTTCCACCAAGGTTTTGTCCCGCTCCACCGTTAGCCGGATTGGTGTTCCTGGATTTTTCCCGATTAAATTGGAAAGATCATAGAAACTGTAAATGGGTTGGCCATTGGCACCGACGATTGCGTCATCCTTCTTAAGGCCCGCAGTCGCGCCGACTGAGCCCGGAGCGACCTCTCCAATCACAGGAGCTTCGGACGGCATGATCATGAGTTGGCGCAACCCTTTGCGATTCCACGCCTTTGTTTCGGCAACCGAAGGCATCGCCTCGATGGTGAGGGTCTGGAGTTGGCCGTCCACTTTGCGCTCAACCTCAATCGGGATCGTGTCGCCTTCACTCCGGATCACCCGCCACATGATGCTGTCCTGGCCCATTCCACCCCACCGGTTGACCGGGATTCCATCGACCTTCTTGATCTTGTCCCCGGGACGCAAATCGGCTTTTTCCGCAGGGGACCCGGGCATGACGACTCCGATGATCGTCGTTCTTTCGCCCTCGCTTACCGGCCGGCCGGTCTGCCAGACGATCACCGCAAAAACGAATGCGAGCAGGAAACTGAATAGCGGGCCGGCGAATGCCACGATGATCTTATCGAGCACCGAAATGGGCGGGAGTTGTTCCCGGGAGGTCTCGACTTTTCCTTCCATGACTTCCATCGGCGCCAGCTGGGGAAGCGCAACAAATCCACCGGCCGGTATGCAACCAAGGCTATACACCACGCCGTTGATTTTTTTCTCCCAGATCGGTTTACCAAACCAGATCCCGAATTTTTCGATCACCAGGCCGCGCCACCGGGCGGCGAGGAAATGACCCAACTCGTGGACGATGATCATCAGATTAAAGAGGACCACCACTTCCAGGCAGATGAAGAGAAACTTAAGAGCGTTTAGGAACATATTAAAAAATCAGAGCGGACAACGAAACAGAGAGACGGGGAGGGACAAGGACAATTTGAGGGGCAATTTGTTCACGCCTTGCACGCCCTATGCAAGCTCCGCCGCCCGCAGTCGGGCCCAGCGATCAGCGGAGAGAATAGCATCCAGATCCGGTCTCGCAACCGTCTGATGTTCGCGCATCACCCGGTCAACCGTTTCCCAAATGGCGGGAAAAGAACTGCGCCGATCAAGGAAAGTGGCGACGGCGATTTCGTTGGCGGCGTTGAGCACGGCGGGAAGTGTCCCCCCCGTTTCGCCCGCCCAGCGAGCAAGGTCCAGGGCCGGAAAATCCGCCCGGCGCGGGGCTTCAAACTCGAGCCGGGCGAGGGTCGTGAAATCAAGCGGGGCAAGCGTGTTGGGGACGCGCTCGGGCCAGGTGACGGCATACTGAATCGGGAAACACATGTCGCTGACGGAAAGCTGGGCGAGGATTGAGTGATCGATGAACTCGACCATTGAATGTATGATGCTTTGGGGATGGACGATGACATCGACGCGGGCCATCTCGACATTGAAAAGCCAGCGGGCCTCGATCATTTCGAGCCCTTTGTTGAAAAGGGTGGCGGAATCAATGGTGATCTTGGGGCCCATCTCCCAAGTCGGATGCTTGAGTGCCTGCTCGGGGGTGACACTGGCCAAGTCGGCCGCCGGCAATTTCCGGAAAGGGCCGCCGCTTGCGGTCAGGATTAACCGTTTTACCTCGGACGGATCGCGTCCCTCGAGGCATTGAAAAATCGCATTGTGCTCGCTATCGACCGGCAAGACCTGAACCCCCTTTCGCCGGGCGTTTTCCATCACGATCTCCCCGGCCATGACCAGGATTTCCTTGGAAGCCACGGCGATATCCTTGCCGGCCTCAATCGCGGCGAGGGCGGGTTTCAAGCCTCCTGTGCCAACGATCGCGATCAGGACCAGATCAGCCTCGGGCATTGTCGCCAACTCCACCAACGCTTCTTCGTTGTCATTGGAGATGCAGAGTTTGGCGTTGGA
The DNA here is from genome assembly GCA_043760145.1 of Spartobacteria bacterium. Lineage (GTDB taxonomy): Bacteria > Verrucomicrobiota > Verrucomicrobiia > Chthoniobacterales > Chthoniobacteraceae > CAIURC01. The sequence goes on along the minus strand of JAYUPM010000127.1, from coordinate 4,834 downwards.
AAACTCGCGTCCGGCAGCCTCCAATTTTTCGCGGTTGGTGTGCGCCGACATGCCAACAATTTCCATCCGCCCGGGAAGGGCGCGGGCCACTTTTTGGGCGCTCTCCCCGATCGATCCCGTTGCTCCAAGCACAACCACTCGTCGCTGTCTCATGATCGGCGCGAGACTTTCATACGTTGGCGAAGAATCTCAGGTAGAAAAAAAGCAGCGGCGCCGTAAAGAGGATTGAGTCGATCAGATCCAATGCCCCGCCAATTCCAGGAAGGAAATTCCCCGAGTCCTTGACCCCGGCACTCCTCTTGATCACCGATTCCGCCAGGTCCCCGACAATGGCCGCGAAACCGAGCACCACGCCGAGCACGACTGCGTCGGATTGCTGAAGGAGGGAAAGTTTTTGGGGGATCAATGCGAGCAAACCACAAGCGCCCGCCGTGGAAAAAACGAGGGCGCCGAACAACCCCTCCCATGTTTTTTTCGGCGAGATATGCGGGACCAGGAGATGCTTCCCAAACAACGAACCGGTCACATATGCGCCCATATCGCTGAACTTGGTGACGAGGACCAGCCAGAGCACATAAAAATGCCCGGTCAGATTCCCATCCACGTCGCGGGGAATCAGGTAAACGATCTTCGTTACAAAGCTGAAAAGCCATGGGACATATAAAAGCCCGAAGACCGTGTAAGCCATTGTCTCCAAGGGCGATATATCCCGGGTCTTCTGGAACATCTGCCGGGAGAAAACCACCAGCAGGAAAAGCAGGAGTGTGGCGATCTCGAAGTCGTATGATTGGACGGGGCCGACCGTCCGGAAATAATAAAAGTTCCCGGCCGTTAAAGACGCCCCGCAGATCAGCCCGATGATCTTGAAATTCGGGAGCTTGTCCGCATCGAGCATCCGGTAATATTCCCAAAGCCCGATCAGCCCGAGGCTGCCGATCAAGAACATGAATCCGATCTCGTATCCTGAGAGGATGATATAGAGCGCAATGCTCCACATCGCCAGCGAACTACCGAGGCGGCGGAGGAAGACGATCTGGATCGGGGTCATTGCGTGGGCGCGGAGAATCGGCGACGAATTTTGGGATGGCAAGCCTGCGCTGGGTTCGACAAAGCGAAGCCCTGAAACAAACAGACACATTTTGCTTCCGCGCCTTTGGCCCGGGGCGGATGATCCGTCCCGTGATCGTCGCCCGGCTTCTCCCGCTGCTTCTCTTGCTCGCGCTCTCCGGAAAATCCTGGGCGGGATGGAAAGCGCATCGCGATTTGGTCGTGGCCGATCAAGCCCCCGGGCGGCGTCCCGCGATTGGGGACGTGCGGATCACTTACCTGGGCACGAATGGCTATCTCTTCGAAGCGCGGGACGCCTCTCTTATCGTCGATCCCTACATTTCCAGAATCGGACTTTGGGCCACGGCTCGAAACGCTAAAGTGAGCCCGGATGCGGAGCGACTGCGCCAAGTCCGCCAGCGCTTACCGAAACGCGTGAACGCGGTTCTGGTAACGCATGGCCATATCGATCATCTCCTCGACGCGGGTCCGCTTGCATGTGCCACCCGAGCCCCACTCGTCGCTTCCTCCAGCAGCGTGCTTCTCGCCCAAGCCGCTGGTGCGACCCACTGTCGCTCAGTGAAGCCCGGGGATTTGCTCCGGTTCGGACGATGCACGGTCCGGGTCTTGCCGGCGGCCCACGACCGCCTCTTCGGGTTGATCCCGTTTCCCGGCTGCCGCCATCTTCCATGCCGGCCGCCCGCGCGGGTTGCGGATTGGGTTTGCGGGCAACCGCTCGCGTTCCTGATCGAGATTGGGGGCCAACGAATTTACCTCGATTCAGGCGGCACTCGCGCGCTGCTCCCGCCACAGGAGGTGGCACCCGTGGACCTGGCGATCCTTGGAGTGGCTTTGCCGGATAGCCGTCGCCGGTTTGCGGAGGCTGTGCGCCGGCTCCGGCCCCGCTATGTTTTGCCGAGTCATCAGGATGATTTTTTCCGCCCGCTTGAGCGCGGATTCGGATTTGGGCTCCTCACAAATTTTCCCGATGTCCGTCGCCAGCATGCGGTCCAGCGTCTGCCGGGACGGATCATCCTCCTCGATTACTTTAGGCCATGGACGCTCCATTGAATTCGCGCATGGGCCGGATTGCGCTTCTGGTCATGGCCCTGGCGCCGGTGATCCCGCAGTTGCTCGGAAGCGCCTTCAATATTTGGTATAACATCGCGGTCGTCTCGCCGCTCCTGGCCTCGCCGGAGCTCAAGCGCCGGTTCTTGGAAATCGTTATCGGTTACAATGGCCTCGCTTATCCCATCGCGGTCGGGGCTTGGTTATGGCGGGTCTATTCCCTCCGTGGGGCGATCCGCCGAATCGAGGCGGGCGAGGTGCTCGAAGCGGCCTTGCTCATTCAGATGCGCCGGCGTGTCATCCATCTACCGCTCTGGGGTGCGATGATCTCAGGAGCCGCGTGGCTGCTTTGCATCCCGGTTTTTCTGATCTCGTTAATGAACGTGGGTGAGTTGAACGCCCTGCTTTTCTGGCATTTGCCGATCTCGTTCCTGGTCTCGGGCTTCATTGCGATTACCCACAGCTTCTTCCTGATCGAGCTTGCGAGTCATTGGGCGCTTTTCCCCGTCTTCTTCCACAACACCCGGCCCGATCTGACTCCGGGCGCCTTTGCCATTTCGCTCCGTGGCCGCGGCCTGCTGTGGGCAGTCTCGGCTGGGATCTGCCCGATCGGTTCGCTGCTGCTCCTGAGCTTTGCTCCGCCCGCGCCCGGGAGCGATCCGCAATGGTTCGCGGTTTTTGTCGGGACGGTGGGAATCGCCTTTGGGCTTTGCACGGCGGTGCTCCTGCTTCGTCTGGTGGTGAAGCCGATCGATCATCTGCGGGCAGCTGCGCAATCCATTGCTCGCGGGAATCTTGAAACCCAAGTGCCGCTGCTGCGCGCCGACGAGTTCGGGCTGTTGATTGCCGAGTTCAATCACATGATCATGGAGTTGCGCGACAAAGAGCGCTTGCGCCAGACCTTCGGCCTTCATGTCGGCAGAAAAGCAGCGGAGGAAATCCTCGCCCGTGATCCGGGCCTGGGCGGGGTCGAGGAGGCGATCACGGTCATGTTCGTCGATATCCGTTCCTTCACCGCCAGGGCCGAGAAGACCACCCCGCGCGAGATGCTGCTGGTTCTCAATGAATTCCTCCGCGCCATGGTGCAGGTGGTTGAGGAGCAAAACGGCGGTCTCATCAATAAATTTCTCGGCGACGGGTTCATGGCGCTCTTCGGAGTCGGTGGCGGAACCTTGCACGCCGATGGGGCCGTCAAGGCCGGGTGCGAGATGATGACCGTGCTTGAGCGTTTGAATGAGGATCTCGCCGGTCGCGGGGTGGCTCCGCTCGCGATCGGGATCGGGATCCATACGGGGCAGGCAGTGGTCGGCAGTATCGGTTCGCCACAACGGCTCGAGTTCACAGCCATCGGCGGGACCGTGAACCTCACTTCCCGCATCGAGTCGCTGACCAAAATCCTCGGCGTGACGCTGCTGATCAGTGAGGAAACCCGTGCCGCGCTCCGTTACGACGTTCCAGTCGAGGAGCACCCGTTACAGTCGGTCAAAGGTATCGAGAATCCGATCCGGGTTTACTCGATCCGCTGCGGATCCGTGCAGAAGGTGACAACGTGAACGCCAGCCATTTCCGCCCTCCCAATCTCTGCGTCTCCGCGACCTCTGGGTTAAAAATTTCCTTTCCGAATCTCTGCGTTACCGCTTCCCGCAAAATGGTCGAGCGCGTCGGTTTGGCGGCCACCTTTCTCCCAGCGCAGATAACCGCTGATGGCCTGGCTCACAAAAAGCTTTGCCTGCTTGACCGCTTCACCCAATGGCAATCCGCGTCCGAGCCCGGCCGCGATTGCGGCGGAATATGTGCAGCCCGTTCCATGAGTGGAAACACCCGGGACGAATGGGGCGCTCAACTCTGCCACTTCCCTTCCACTAAATAGGAGGTCGGTTGCGATGGGGCCCTTGAGATGGCCGCCTTTTATCAGGAATGCAGTATGAAAACGGGTAACCAATTCCTGGCCGGCTTCGTGCATCTCAAGGAGCGTTCGGACAGGCCGGCCACATAGGGTGCTCACTTCATCGAGGTTCGGGGTGATCAACGTGGCCAACGGAAAAAGTCGCTCCTTGTAAAGCGCAACCGCTTCCGGGCAAAGAAGCGGATCCCCGCTGCTGGCCACCATGACCGGGTCAACCACAAGCGGGGGGCGCGCGATACCAGCGACGGCGAACTCCGATTCAAGGACATCACAAACACTTTCGATAATCGCCTCCGAATAAAGCATGCCGGTTTTTAGCGCGGTGATTGGGAAGGCGCCGAAAAGCAACCGGATCTGCTCGGCGACAATTTCGGGGGCGATCGGGGCAATGGCGCTCACTTTTCCGGGCACTTCCGCGACCACGCAGGTTACTGCGGTGACACCATAGAGGCCCATCGCGCAGAAAGTTTTTAGATCGGCCTGGATTCCGGCTCCGGCGCTGTTGTCGGACCCGGCAATTGAAATAACCACGGGAATGGGAGACATTATGTTTGGGATTCTAGTGAATTGGATTGAAGGTTGAGGGGAGCCGATGCGCCCGATTGTCCGGGACACATCGAAGTTAGAAATTTTCAAATCGAAAGCCCAAATCGTCAGCCTGAACCCAATGTCCGCCATAATTACTGAGCTCGAAGGTTTGCGTGTCACTGTGGATCGCGTGGTTTATGCGCCACAACTCGAAGCTCCTCCTGATCGCCCGCATCCCTTTGTTTATTTTATTACGATCCATAATGACTCCATGGAAACGGTGGT
>JAYUPM010000126.1:0-1893 GCA_043760145.1 Spartobacteria bacterium | reverse complement strand
GAACAGGCGGAGGAAGCGCAAGCCGCAGCCGAAGGCAAAATGACGGAACGGCAGGCCATGAACCTTCTCGATTCACTTAAGAATGACGATCAAAGGGTCCAGCTCCAGGAACGCGCCCCGAACTCCAAAGGGCGTTTCCTGCGGGATTGGTGAGCAATTAAACTGATGAACGCATTTTTCCGGATCCTATTTGTTATCGTCATTGTTGGGATGGGTGAGGTCCATGCGGAGACCAGGGTGAGCGCGGCGCTTTCGTCAAACACAATGGTCGCGGGCGACTCAGTGGATTATGTCATCACTATTGAAGGCGGGGATCGAATCAGCGCGCCTGAGCAGCTCGAAGTGCCGGAACTTGAGATCACTTACCGCGGCGAATCCCGGCAGATGCAGATCCGAAATGGGCAAACATCTTCGAGTCTTTCGCTTACTTACCTGGTCACCGGGGACAAGCCCGGCGTCTATACGATCCCAGCAGCGGAAATCCAATCCGATGGGAAAACATTCCAGACCCAACCACTCCAACTCACCATCACCGAGGACGGTCACGATCCCGATAAACTCGACCGCAATTCCTTCGGATTCGCCGAAATTATAATCCACAAAAAGACCGGCTACGTCGGGGAAATGATCCCGGTGGATCTGCGCATTTATGTCGATACCCGGGTCAACTGGAATGCGGAAAAGATGCCGAATATCGCGGGCGAAGGATTCACCAAACAGAAAATGCCCAACCCGCGTCGGGAGCAGGTGCGGCACAATGGAAAAGATTACGACGTCCTGGTTTTCCGCACAGCGATCACGCCGGGCAGGGCAGGCAAGCTTCCCGTCGGCCCGGGCGAGATCGAGATCCAGGCCCAGATCCCGGATACCCGCCGGAATCGGCCGCGTTCACCGCTGGACGATTTTTTCTCGGGAAATCCATTTTCCACCACGCCGGTGAAACGGGTTCGGATAAAGGCGGAAGTTGCCGAACTCGAGATCCGCTCCCTACCGGCAGCGGGACAGCCAAAGGATTTTGCAGGGGCCGTCGGCAATTTCCAATTCTCCGCCGATGGTTCCCCGCGCAAGCTCAAGGTCGGCGATCCGATTACGATGAAACTCAAAATATCCGGGCGCGGGAACTTTGATCGGATCAATGCGCCTCCCCTTGCCGATCCGACCGGCTGGCATCCGTATCCGGCATCGACCGAGTTCAAACCTGAGGATGACTTGAATTTGAGCGGGACAAAAAGCTTTGAGCTGGCAGTGATTCCGGAGACCCGCAAGACGACCGTCCCACTGTTCAGTTTCTCTTACTTTGATCCGACAACAGAGAAATACGTCACCGTCCAGAACCCGGCGATTCCGATTGAGGTGGAAGGGAATGCAGTGGCCATCAAGCCTGCGACGCCTCAACCCTCGGCCGCAACGCCGCCGCCAATAACCACTCCAGCTCCTGAACCAGCGAAGCCGACTGACATCGTCGGCTTGAAATATGATTTCGGTGCGGCTCACGATTCATTCGCCCCGCTCCACACCGACAGAAACTTCCTCATGGCTCAAGCCGTGCCTCTCGCAATGCTTCTCGTTTTTATCGGGATGCGCTTGCGCCCAAACAATCCCGGGGCCGCAAACACCGGTTCAATGATTCGGGAGAAAACAAAGCTGCGACGGACCTTGCCGGGGGAAAAATCGCGGACCCGTTTTTTCGAAGATGCGGCGCGGATAGTGCAATTGGAAACCGCCTTGGCGACAGGGATTGCCGCCGGAAGCGTGGATCCACAGACCATCCGATCCATTGCCCGCCTTGATCCGGCGATCCTTAACGAGACGGAGGAAATCTTCCAACGACGGGCCGAGTTACTCTATGCGGGAACAGGTCAACACGCTGACACGGAGACGGTTTCCGATGCG
>JAYUPM010000125.1:0-4573 GCA_043760145.1 Spartobacteria bacterium | reverse complement strand
GCGCGCTCGACCTGATCCGTCCCACCCGTCTGATATTCGTGGAAGGCGAGGCATGGCCTAATCTGAGCGTCCAGGCTCGTCTTCGCGACATCCCCCTTGCGCTGGTCAACGCCCGGCTCTCGCCCCGGAGCGAAGCACGGTTCCGCAAGTTCAAACAATGGACCGGCCCGATTTTCCGGGCGCTTGATTTCATCGGGGTGCCTGAATCAACCGATGTGGCGCGTTGGACTAGCCTTGGAGTTGCGCCCGAATGTTTGCGGCACACTGGCAGCATCAAATACGATCTCGCCATTGCGGATCATCCATCGCGGGGCGCGGAATTTCGGGCGTTGCTCGCACCACTCGGAGTCAACGAATCCACACCGATCCTCGTCGCCGGAAGCACATGGGCCCCAGAGGAGCGCGCACTCGCCGAGCTTCTGTTGGAGTTGCGCCGCCAATGGCCCGACCTCTTCCTGATTCTCGTCCCGCGCCATGTGGAGCGGACCCCGGAGATTCTTCGCACCCTTGCCCCTCTCAATTTGCGGATTCAAAAACGAAGCGACATTCGCGAAGCGGAACCGTGCGACATCCTGCTTGTTGATACCACCGGGGAGCTTCGGGATTGGTATGCGCTGGCGACCGTCATTTTTGTGGGCAAAAGTCTTCCCGGCGTCTCGGAAATTGGCGGGCAGAATCCGGCCGAACCGGCTGCGTTGGGCAAGCCGGTGGTAGTCGGCCCGCACATGGAAAATTTCGGGGCCGTCATGGAATTGCTTTTGGGGCGTGATGCAATCGTGCAGGTGCCCGATGCGGCTGAGCTGGGGGATTCGATCAGAAAGCTTTTTGGCGATCCCGCCGTCCGGCAAGGGCTCAGTGACCGAGCCCAGGAAGCATTGCTTCTTCATCAACAAGCCACGCAACGAACGGCCGTCCACGTATTGGCCCTGCGTGTCCGAGCCAATCTAGAGCCTTGAGCCGACGCGCCGACGGGTCTTTGAGAAAACTCCTTGCCAGCTGCGGTTTAGGTTCCCATAGTCCCGCGCTCGTTTCCAAACGACCCTATCGTCCAGTGGTTTAGGACACTCCCCTTTCACGGGAGTAACACGGGTTCGAATCCCGTTAGGGTCACCATGCGCGAGCATGGTGATCGCGAAGCAAATTAAGGCCGCGCCCCATCCTTCTGCATCTTGCGCCTCCGGCGGTTCAAATATCAGCGCTTCGCGCGATTCGCAGTCGAACGCAGTTCGACTGCCCTGCGCGAAGCGCTCCTCCTTCAATCGCCGGAGGCGCTGGATGCAGGAGGAAAGGGACACGGCCTCGACTGCCAATTTTTCATTTCACTACCATCCCGCCTTGGAAAAACTGGGAGCGGCGGCTTCCAGCCGCTGGGAAACGTGGACGGCTGGAAGCCTTCCCTCCTTGGGGAAACGTGGACGGCGGCTTCCGTGCCTGTTTAGCGTGTTTGTCTGAGTATCGGCACTGCTGGATGGGAGATTGAAAAATGGGGAGGCAAAATTGAGAATTGAAAACAGGCAGGGACAAAACTCCGGTCTCCTTCCCCCATTAGCGTTTATTCGCGTCCATTCGCGGTCCAAACTTCCCCCGCCTTCATTCGTGTCCATTCGTGGTTTGAGGTGGAAAATTGAAAACACAGCCATCCCACAGAGGAGAACTTTTTAACCGCAGATGACGGGCACAGATTGGCGCAGATACCGGAAGGAGGAGAATCATCTACGAGCAGTCGCTTCTCCCTCCCTTTATCTGCGTCCCTCTGAGAAATCTGCGGTTCAAACTCCGGATCTTTTTAACCACAGATGATCGCGGATTTTCGCGGATGGGGAGAGAGCCGAACCAGACTTTTTCGGTCCGGGTTCTTTGTCCCGGCCTCGTCCGACCCGGGCACCTCTTTTTTGTCGATGCGGCTTTCTTCCCCCTTTCCGAGTTGACCCAATCGCGGAGCGGGGTTCTTCTGCGGGGCATGAAACCCCTATTCATTGCAATTGCGCTGTTGGCGACGTTTTTGGCCGAATCGCCAGCCCAAACCATTCAGCAAGGCCAGACTGGACGCTATCATCTCTTTATCGCGCCTGACGGCAAATACGCCTTCGATACAAACACGGGGGCGCTTTACATACTCCGTTCTGTGAAGTCCGAGTTCAGCTCGGAAGAAACTCTGCAGTGGGTGCAGGTAAGCAAATCGATCCAGGATTCGATGGCGGCCCCGACTCAGCAGGGATTGTCGAGCGAAGGCGGATTGTCGGAAACAAGGGAGAGCCAATTTCGGAGAGCAGTGGCGGCCGGAGCCAACCCGTCCCGGGCGTGGAATGAATGGCGTCAGCAGCTTGTGGATCTGAGTCCGAACCCGGTGACCCAGGCTGAGATCCAAGCTTTCAACGAGGAAGTTGCCCGCCTCAACACTGCGAAACCGCTCCCTTAATAACGACAAGACCCAATAGGGTCAGGCCTTCTTTGAAGGGCCTTGCGGTTTGCGCGGCGCATTGATGGCCGGGGTCACTTTGCGGATCTCTTCCCGGGTCGCCTTTCCGCGCGGATCGCGGGCAAACGGATCGTCGCGTTGATTGAGCGGTTTCTTATCGTCGTTTTTGGAGGGGCGCGTAGACATCATATCCATTTCGTAATTCGTCCGGCGGTTGGACGTGCGGCACTTTGAATTAAGACAACCAAGCGGCGCCTTGACGGACCCGAGCCGACGCTTCTACTTTGCGTTATGGACGATCCGATTGCGCAGCCTCCTTCCGAACCAACGCTGCCGCCTTCGCCGCCTCCCATGCAGCCTCCCATGCAGCCCCCAATTACGGCCGCCAATGGGACGGGGTTGGAGCCAAATCTGGCGGCTGCCCTTGCGTGTTTTATTCCAATCGTTGGCGGCCTTCTATTTCTGGCGCTCGAAAAACAGGATCGCTATGTCCGTTTCCACGCAATGCAATCCTTGTTGCTCGGTGTTATTTTCATCGCGATCTGGATCGGGGTTCAAGTGCTCGCCCTGGCTTTTACACTGATCCCGATTCTCGGGTGGTTGATAGGAATTCTGATTTGGGTCTTCGGCATTGTTATCGGTCTTGGATACGGCCTCCTTTGGATAGTCACTGTCATCCAGGCGTTCTCAGGCAAGGAATGGGAGGTGCCGTTGGTTGGCCCCATGGCGCGCAAACAACTGGGCACGATGAACCCGCCGCCCTCGGTGTAAACGTTTTCATCATCCTCGATTTTTTGGTTTATCTGTTTGTCATCATCGGCGCCGCATGAATGCGGAACGACAAACGGCGGCTGAATTTTCCACGGAAGATACAGTGACTTGCATGGGCAGCTGCGATTAAAAGGTGAGCCCATGAAAACGTTCCTCTTGCTCCTCCTCGCCGGCCTCATGTTAAGCGGGCTTATCAGTTGCTCCAATTCCGGAGCGCATGCGGGAGGCGCCCACCCACCGGCTGTGGGGCCGGCTGCCACCGGTCACAACAATGCCGCGCTCACTCGATAAGCAGCCAAAAACTTTGCGTGCCGTAAAAGTCCGGCGCGGGACGAACAAACCTCCTGTCAATGCCCGGAGGGTTTCGCGGGATCAGCGGATCGTGCTGGTCGATCAGGAACCTTTGCGCAAAAAGGCCGCTGCCGAATGCAGTCGCCAAATGACTCGCCTCGAAGGGTTGCGAGCCGAGTGGACCCGGTTTGAGCAGTCGGATCGCCCCGCCTTTCAGCGGTGGCTGGCCGCAAATTTCGGTGCCCTGCTCAGCCGGATGCGCGAAAACGATGCGCTTATGCGAGAAAAGCAGTCGCTCATCTGGGATGTGGAAGAGGAGATGCTTTTCTGTGGGGTGCGCAATTCGCGGAAAGCATACGCCAACGTCATGAGCGACCGGGCCGCAGCCAGTATTGAGCGCGAACAGGAAGCCGGCCCGTGGCATCCCGGATCCGATGGGATGGATGGCCCCGATGGCATGGATGGCGCCAACGATGGCATGGATGATGGCTTCGACAACGCCACCCAATTTTTCGCCAGCCTCTCGGACCGCGAGCAGAAGCACCTATTCGAGGAATACGTGGCATCGATTTTCGGGATCAATCCGCGCCAGCTTGATCCAAAAGAATACAAGCGACTGTTCGCGGATTTTCGCAAGGAAGTGCTCGCCAAAGCGCAACCGGAACCGGGCAGGAAGCGCGGTCGCGGTGTCGCGACGGAGCCGCCAAAAAAAGCGGTTTCGCGGCTCAAGGAAGTCTACCGGATCCTAGTGCGGCGGCTTCATCCCGATACGCGAGCGGATGGAGACGCTGAAATTTTTTCGCTCTGGCACGAGGTGCAGGAGGCTTATGAGACGGGGAACCTGGACCGACTGGAAATGCTGTTGGCGCTTACGGAGGCTCGCTCGGAAACTTCTGGGGCGCAGACAAGCCTCGGCCAGTTGCGGACGGTTGCCGCGGAATTGCGCAGCGCGGTGCAGACGTTGGAGCGCAACCTGCGTCTTGCCAAAAAGGACAAGGCCTGGAATTTCGCATCCCACCCAGATCTCCGGGCGCACAAAGCGCGCGTGGAGTGTGAGCTGACACAGGCGGTGGAGGAGCAGGATGCCGCATT
>JAYUPM010000124.1:0-4590 GCA_043760145.1 Spartobacteria bacterium | reverse complement strand
GCTCGATGTCGCCGAGCATGTAGTCCACCGAATCCCAATAAACGCCCGAGAAAATGGGGTTATAAACGGTCCTCCCATCGACCTGAACCAAGAGCTTGTTGCCGAAGCGATCGTTGAATCCCCGCGCGCTGACGGCCCATTTATTGGATTCAATCCGGGCGACATTCATGCCGGGCACCATGCGGAGGATTTCCGGAAATGTGGTGGCTCCCGAGCGGCGGATCATCTCCGAGGTGATGACGGAGACTGCCGCCGGCGACTGCCCAACGGTGCTCGCCTGCCGTGAAACACTCGTGACCTTCACCTGCATCAACTCTTCCAAGCTCAGCTTCTTCAGTTCCGTAAAGGTGCCGGGTGTCGTGCCTGAAACATCCGACTGCCCGGCACCCGCCGTATTCTTGAGGAGAGCCGGGTCCGCCTCCTGAGTTGCCGCTGGAGGAGAGGCCGATGCCGCAGTCTCCGCCGCGCACTCTCCGGCAAGGAGAACGAACGCGATGGCGCCCAGGGCGTGCCATTTCGAAAGGTCGCGCATGATAATGCGACTTGCGGTGATACGCATGCCGCGAATCTGTGCAATGCATCCCCCACTCGTCGACATGCGAGGGGGACCTGATATGAAAGCAGGTGATTAGCCTGACTTCTCCAACCCTTATTACTTTCCCTTGGGATCCTGGTTGGCCTGGAGTTCCTCGGGGGTGAATTTGGATTCGATGCCGCCCTCGGGGACGGTCGCCTTGGCCGTCCAGACGATCGCATTGAGCACCAGGCGGCGCTGATCTTCGTTCGCCCAGCCTTTATGGAAATGACCGCCGGTAAACCCGAAGCCGCGTCCTGAATCAGGACGTTCCACGGCCCATGCCACGTGCTGGGGAGTCTTTGCTGCAACGGCTTCGCGGACGGTTGGGTTGCCTGAATGAGTGCCATCTTTGCCGACAGCCTTCTCGGGAGCGATCGCTGAGAGCACCGGGGTTACGCCTTGCATCTTATCCTTGAAGCGCATGTGAAAATACCACTCGTCATTGGTCGTAAACGGTTTGACGCCGTTGCTAATGACATGTTTTGGCAATGTCTTAAAATCAGCATCCCAGTGCGGGTTGACGGACCAATCGGATTCAAAATATCCACCGAGCCATTCCCTGAACTCGGGACCGCCTTTGTCCTTGGGGACTTCAACCGCGTAATGCAAACAGACCAAGCCACAGCCGCGTTTCATTTGCTGGCCGAGCTGGACAAGGTGATCGGCCTGGAGCGCCGGATGCCCGCCACCGCCATCTGAGTAAATGACAATGGTGTCGGCCTTCGCGAGTTCCTCGGCGCTGGGCCATTCCGCGTTGAGATGAACCTTGACCTCAGTGCGATCGGCCGCCCCCATTGCCAAGCATTTCGCGAGCAACTGGATTCCCGCATTGTGCTCATGCTGTCCCGGGCCGTGGCTCGGCTTGCCAGCGATCATGACGACCAGTTTCTTGTCGGCCGCCGCGAGCGGGAGCGTGAATGCAGCAAGCAGTAGTGAACTTAGGAGGGAGATTTTCATGTCGGGGAAATAGGTGAAGGTGGGATGGGAATCGGGGCGATTAAGAATTATGGCGTCTTGAGAACGATATCCTTGAAGGAGACTTGCATCGGTGGGCCCGCGTGCAATTGAAGAGCCACGACGCCGCTCCTGGCACCCACAGCCGTTTCATCGATTACGTCCACGGTCTGTTTGCCATTGATGAAGTGCTGGAGGTGGTTGCCCTTGGCGATGATTTTGTATTCGTTCCATTCACCTCCCTTGATTGTCGCCTGGATCTCGTCGCTATTCCCGGTCTCCCCGGTCTTCTCGATCTTCGGTTTCTGGGCATTTTCACCTTCCTTGATCACGACCTTTTCCCCGCGCTTGGCCAGGATCCCGCGACCTCTCTCCTCATAAAGGATTCCGCTATAAGATTTGCCGGCCTCCAAGTCGGCCTGATAACCGGCGACCACGAAGTTCACCGGATCGACCACCTTGCTCCGGTATTGGATTCCGGAGTTGGCTGAATTTTTGGGATCACCCGGATCGGTCTTGTATTTCAAGGTGAGCTCAAAATCGGTGACGTCGCCACCTTTCCAAATGAGGAACGTATTTACCTTGGCGGGTTTCTCAGCAGTCGTCTTGCCAACGATGGCGCCATCCTTGACCGACCAGAGATCCATGTTGCCTTCCCAGCCGGAAAGGTCCTTGCCATTAAAGAGCGGTTTGTCTGCGGCCCCGGCCATGGAAAGCGAGGCGAAGGAGATGACAAGAAGAGACGAGAGCAGTTTCATACGTATGAGGTGAGTAATTAGCGGTTTGATTTCTTAGCCGTCCTGGCGGTCTTGGGCTTTTTGGCTTTGCCGTATTTGGCAAACATCCGATTGAGATTGGCAAGGCCTTTGACGGCGATGTCGTCGCGTTTGGGTTCCATCTTGCGCCAGATCGCCGCAGCCCGGGCGATCACCTTTACATCGGTGGTAAAGGATTCGATCACAATATCCTGGTCGTATCCGACCTCCTTGAGCGCCTTGATGATTGGTTTCCAGTCCAGCGAGTCATTGCCCGGGGTGCCGCGATCGGTCCCGCACGCATGGAAGTGCCCAAGCAACTTTCCTGTTTTGCGAATCGCAGCGGCTTGATTCTTTTCCTCGATATTCATGTGGAATGTATCGAGGTGGAGCTTCACATTTTTCGCCCCGATCGCCTTGATCAATTTCAAGCCTTGATCGACCGTATTGAGGAAATCCGTTTCGAATCGATTGAGTGGTTCGATGCAGAGTTCAACTCCGCGCTTGGCGGCGTAAGCGGCGAGCTCCTTCAGATTTTTTACCACGAGCGCAAAATGTTGTTTCTTCACCGGCTCTTCATGCGCCCCGGTCAGGCCGACAACGCTGTAGATTGGGCCGATGAGCCGGGGACATCCGAGAATCACCGCTTGATTGACCAGGGCTTTGCAATAGGTCATGGCGGTTTCCTGTTCCGCTGGCGTGCCGCGGAAATCGCGACCCGGCCCCATGGCGGCACAGATGCTGCCACAAAAGAGCCCATTTTTATCCAGGGCGGCTTTCACCTTTGCGGGGTCGATATGGGAAGGGTCTTCAATCGGGATCTCGATCGACTCGAATCCCCAGTTCTTGAATTTAGGGAATAGCTTAACGCTGGCTGTGGTGAACGGTGAGGTGAAGAGGAAGGTGTTGATGCCGAATCGCATGGGGATGATTTGAGGGTTAGGGAGAGTGGGTGGGCATTTGGGCCGAGGCCCTGTGGAGAGTCAAGCGCAGGGCTCCATTTACAAACGAAAAACGCCGGAGTGTTTCCACTCCGGCGTTTTTTAATTAGAAGTTCCTGTTCAGCTTAGAACACGAAACGCGCACCAATGCGGACTTGAGCGCCATTGTTTTCGTGGGCAGACCATGTGTAACGGCCTTCCCCGAAGAATCCAACGGACTGAGTCGCACGCCATTCGAGGCCGCCGCCGGCATGCAAGGTGCCTGAGGAGGTGTTGTCGTCGGCTTGCACGCCGCCGCCGCCGAAGATATACGGGGCGAGGCAGGCGCTATCGATCGGGAAACGAACGATCACGCGAGCGGTGGATTCCCACACGAGGTCGCTGTCGCCATCATAGACGTTGCCGTCCACGCCGACACCGATGTTGCGCATGAAGAAGTAGTTTACTCCGAGACCGCCACCGAATCCGTCGCCATGATCACTGCGATGGACGGCGTTGGTGTAGCTTGCGAAGAGATCGAGCTGGAGCTCGGTGTCCTGGAAGCAGGTTTCAGGTGCAACAATTGGCTTGTGTGCTTTGTGGTCGACTACTGGTTGTCCCGCGAAAGCGCTGGTGGCTGCCACTGCGCTGATTGCGAGGCTAAGTACGATTTTATTCATCATTAATTTAGGTCCTTGGTTTGTTTGGTTTGGAAGCGAGGTTGATATCGCCAGTGCCCTGTTAAAGAAATCAGCAATCGGGTGTAAAGGGAAATTCTCACCATTTTTCAAAAGAGTGTTTACGGAGGCGAAGCGCTAAAATCGCCAGATCACGCGAATCCCAGCGGCGAATCTGGCGAATTTTGTTCTCCGTCGTCACGATTCAAAGGGTTCCTTCCACCCGCCCTATACCACGGTTCGCTGACCCAAAGTTCGCTCCCCGGTTGCCTCAAGTGAACTCGTTGTTTTTTCCGTTTGTCTTTCCAAAGTCGCGCTCTAGAGTCGCCCTCCCGTTTTCCCGAAATGCTTTGCGAACGCCTTGAGTTAAAAATTTTTGCCGGTTCCGCTCACCTAGAGTTGGCGCGCCGGATCTGCGCGTGCGTTGGCGTCCCCCTTGGCGACGCGACCGTGACTTCCTTTCCCGACGGGGAAACCTACGTAAAGTTCAACGAGAATATCCGGGGCCGGGACATTTTTATTGTGCAACCGACATGCCCCCCCACCAATCAGAACTTGATGGAGTTGCTGATCATGGTGGATGCCGCGCGGCGGGCGAGCGCGGCCCGGATCACGGCGGTGATACCGTTTTTCGGATACGCGCGGCAGGATCGTAAAGATCAACCGCGAGTGCCGATCACGGCCAAGCTGGTGGCTAATCTGCTTAC
>JAYUPM010000123.1:0-4591 GCA_043760145.1 Spartobacteria bacterium | reverse complement strand
CCGTCGGTTCGTCGGCGAACACGATCCGCGGATTGTTGACCAGCGCCCGGGCGATTGCCACCCGCTGCATCTGGCCACCGCTCAACTGCAACGGAGTGCTTTTCACGCGATTGGTGAGGCCCACCCTTTCGATGGATGCCAGCGCCCGCTCCCGCCGTTCGCTGGCACTCACACCGGCGTAGATCATCGGCAATTCCACATTCTGGAGGACCGTGAATTTCGAGAGCAAATTAAAGGACTGGAAAACGAACCCGATTTTCTGGTTCCTCATCTCGCTGAGCTGATTGGCGCTTGCGTGGCTGACATCCACGCCATCGATCACCATCTTGCCGGACGTGGGCGTATCCAAACAGCCAAGGAGATGCATCAACGTCGATTTCCCGCTGCCGCTTGGTCCGATGATCGCCGCATACTCGCCCTGCTCAATGGAGAGATCGATTCCGGCGAGGGCGAGGATTTCCTGTTCGCCGATCCGGTAGCGCTTGGTGACAGAGGTTAGCTCAATCAGGGCCATCGGGATTTGCTCAAAAACAACGTGCCTTAATCCCTATGACTTCTTGGTCAGGGGGCGCGCAGGTTCCACCAAAAGAATCTCTTCGCCCTCGGTCAAGCCAGTGAGGATCTGGACGTAATCCACATTGGTGAGGCCCACCTTCACGCTTCGTTTTTCCGGGGTCTCGCCATTGCGCACATAAACGATCTTGGAATTGCCTTCGCCCTTAAACACGGCGGCGATGGGAACACTCACGACATCGTCGGCCCGATCAATCGGGACCGTGATGTTTACTGTCATTCCGGGCCGCAATTGGGGAGATGGATTGATGATCAGCGCCTGGACCTGAAAGCCCTTGACGCTGTTCTTGGGCGTTGCTTCAGGGGCGATGAAGCTGATGGTTGCATCCATCTCCATGTCTTTAAGGGATTCCGCGCGCAACTTGACCGTTTGGTTGAGTTTAAGCCGGGCCACATCGACCTGGTTGATGTGGGTTTCCACCTGCAGCTTGGAAAGATTGGCGATGGTCATCAACGTGGTGCCGTTGTTCACACTGGCTGCCGCAATCACCACCTGGCCAACATTAACCGGGGCCGTCAGCACCGTGCCATCATTGGGGGCAATCACTTTGGTTTTACGCAGCCGATCATCCACGATCTGGAGTTTGCGCTGGGACTTGGTTTGCGAATTTTGCGCAAGGGCCGCCAGCGAACCGAGGTTGTCGTAAACCTCCCGACTGATCAGCTTTGAATCGTAAAGCTCCTTGGCGCGGCCGAAATTTCTTTGGTCCTTGTCGAACTGGAGTTTGGCTCCGTCGATTTCCGTCAAGGCTGTGTCGCGTTCGCTCAGAAGATCGCGATCATCAATTTCCGCGAGCAAATCGCCCGCCTTGACCAACGCCCCGGGTTCCACATGCACCGCCTTGAGCTTGCCCCCGACCTCCGACTTTACCTCCAGTCGAAAAGCCGGCGCCACATCGCCACTGATCTCCACCGTGACATCAATATCCCGCTTTTCTGCCCGCGCCGTTGCGCTTGCGCTCGCAGCGTTGCCTGCAGCAGACGCCGCCTTGGGATGGGCGCGCGTATACCAAAAGCCACCTCCTGCAAGGGAAGCCAGGAGAAATAAGGCGATGAGTTTCTTCATGAGGGCAGGGGATGCAGGGATGTATGATGGCCCAGGGTTTGGCCCGGCGCAATCATACGTCGGCGTAGGAATGAATTAATCCATCCATTCTAATCATTCCCGCCACCCTCGCTACCTTAGTATTTAATCTGCGGCCGCTGCGAAATCTGTGGTTAAAGAGCTCCGGATTTGAACCGCAGATTACACAGATTGACGCAGATGAAGAACCTGAACGGGGGCCCCATGGCTTGGTCTCCCCATCTGCGAATATCTGAGAAATCTGTGGTTAAAAATTCCCCTCTGTGGCTGCCTTAGTGATTTTTTATCATGGCGTGCTAGTTTCGGCGGATGTCCTTTGAACTCACTTCCAAATATGCGCCCAAGGGCGACCAGGCCCAGGCCATTGGGAAGCTGGTGAAATCGTTGGAAGCCAGCAACCGCCACCAGACGCTTCTGGGGGTCACGGGTTCGGGTAAAACCTTTACGGCGGCCAACGTGATTCAAGCGGTCAACCGCCCGACTCTGGTGATCTCGCACAACAAGACCCTCGCGGCCCAGCTATTCTCCGAGTTCAAGCAGTTCTTCCCGAAAAACGCCGTCGAATATTTCGTGAGCTATTTCGATTATTACCAGCCGGAGGCTTACATCCCGCGCTCCGATACTTACATTGAGAAGGATTCCTCCATCAACGAGGAGATCGAGCGTCTGCGCCTCTCGACCACTTCCTCGCTGCTTTCACGCCGCGATATCATCGTCATCGCCAGCGTTTCATGCATCTACGGCATGGGGTCGCCGGAGGATTACATGAACATGCTGCTGACTGTGAAAGTCGGGCAGTCCATCACCCGCGAAGCCGCCTTGGGCAAATTGGTGGACATGCTTTACGAGCGCAATGACATCGCTTTTTCTCGAGGAAAATTCCGGGTCCGTGGCGATGTGGTGGAGGTCCATCCGGCCAATGTCGATGAGGAAGCGGTCCGTATAGAATTCTTCGGGGACGAGATCGATAGGATCACGCGATTTGATCCGCTGACCGGGCACACGATTGATCAACTCACGATATTCACGCTTTATCCAGCCAAGCAATTCGTCACTCCGGCCGATAAAATGCGGCGGGCAATGACCACTATCCGCGAGGAACTCGATGAGCGGGTCGCGGTTTTCGAGAAAACCGGCAAGCTCCTTGAGGCCCAGCGCATTAAGCAGCGCACCGAATACGACATGGAGATGATGCAGGAGATGGGGTTCTGCAGCGGTATCGAGAACTACTCGCGCCATCTCAGCGGACGTCCCCCAGGTTCCCGCCCATTTACTCTGCTCGATTTTTTTCCACGCGATTTCCTTTTGATCGTCGACGAGTCCCACGCTTCCATCCCGCAGATCGGCGGAATGTATGAAGGCGATCGGTCCCGCAAAACCACGCTGGTCGAATACGGATTCCGTCTCCCAAGCGCGCTCGATAACCGGCCCCTCAATTTCAAGGAGTTCATGGCGATGACGGGACAAAGCATTTATGTGAGTGCCACTCCCGCAGAATTCGAGATCAAGAATTCGAAGGTCGGGAACACCGATTACATTCCCATTTCACGGACCCAAGTCGGGTTGGATGAAGCAGTTGCCATTGCCGGGGAAAGCGCCGACGAGCGCCGGGCGAAATCGGATGCATTTGTGCGGGTCTCGCGCACCGACATGCCGGTCGAAGAGTTCGATGTCCAGACAGTTGGGGCGCCGCTCATCGTCGAGCAGATCATCCGGCCCACGGGATTGCTTGATCCAAAGATCAGTGTCCGTCCGCTCAAAAACCAAATCGATGACACGCTCGAGCTCTGTCGCCAGCGGATCGAGAAGCAGCAACGGATACTCATTACGACACTCACCAAGCGGACCGCCGAGGAGCTCTCCGAGTATCTGCGCGAGGTCGGCCTCAAAGTGCGATACTTACATAGCGACATCGATACCATTGAGCGGGTCGAGATCCTTCGGGCTTTGCGGGCAGCGGAATTCGATGTGCTCGTCGGGATCAATTTATTGCGGGAAGGCCTCGATCTCCCGGAAGTCTCGCTGGTCTGTATCCTTGATGCCGACAAGGAAGGATATCTGCGCTCCCAGACTTCGCTTATCCAGACTGCTGGCCGGGCCGCGCGGCATGTCGAGGGCGAGGTGGTTCTCTTTGCCGATACCATGACAAAAAGCATGCAGGCGCTCATTGCCATCAGCGATTACCGGCGGACCAAGCAGATCGAGTATAATGAGAAACACGGGATCACTCCGCGCAGCGTGCAACGAGCTGTCCAGGAAAGCCTCCACACATTGCTCAAGGCAAGGGATGTCGAGTCATCCGTGGTCCGGGAGGCCGGGGGAGACTTCAACCTGAGTGAACTCCTTCAAGAACTCGAGTCCGAGATGATGCAGGCCTCCGGGAATCTTGAGTATGAACGGGCCGCCCTATTGCGCGACCAGATCATGGAACTAAAGAGCGGGACCGGGATTGATAAAATCGAACCCCGCCGCAAGCCGGTGAAATACAGTAAATCCAAGGGCATCAGAGCCCGGGCGTGATTGTCGGCGGAAAGCGACAGCGCGACCTAAGCATTACCCACATCTGGGGCGCTCCAAGTCTTCTCTTCGTAGCAGCGACGTCCCGTCGCATTCAGCCTGCTGCGGACGTCCAAATCTGCTGTGTTGTCTTTTACAAAATCTGGCCCGTGTTCGCCTTTATTATGGCAAAGCCAACTGCGCATAACCAGATCTGACCGGTTTGATTGACGCGCGTTTGAAAACAATGAGGGGCGGATCCAGCTCTGTTGCGATCTGGCAGGAGGCCGGAGCCGAATTCAAGCCCACCAGTCACGAATTCTTGACTGACCCATTCACGCTTACTCCACCGAGATCAGCGAGCATTACTGCGGGCGCGCGCGCTCGAAACTGGGAGGGGCGGCTTCCCAGCCGCCCTCTGGCCCGCTCTTAAATCGG
>JAYUPM010000122.1:0-12612 GCA_043760145.1 Spartobacteria bacterium | reverse complement strand
AGAGACGCAGAGACGCAGAGAAATGGGACTGACTGAAAGGACGATTCAAGCGGCCAGCATGCAGAGACCGCAGAGGCAACGCAGAGACGCAGAGGAGGGACGGAAACTACACCGGCACGACACTAGCCAAACTTAGCCAGTGAGGTTCCCTGTGAATCAGCTTCTATTCCGACCCAAAAATCTCTGCGTCTCTGCGTCTCTGCGTTAAACTCCGGATTCCTCCGCAGCCTCTGCGTTAAAATTCCGGCTCCCGTTCTCTGCGTTTAATACGGACGCCCCGTTGACAACCGATCTCTGCGTTTCAATACTCGGCGGTATGAGTCTCGATTTGAATGCCCTGCTGCGCGAATGGCCGCATGAGCCTGGCATGATCAAAGTGCGTAAAATTCTCGGTGCTGACGGGAGGGAAAAGCTCCAGTTGCGCATCGATCTGGGGCTTATCCAGATGGAGACCGAGGGGCGTCCCGATGGGATGGAGCCGCATAATTGTCCTTCGTATTTTGAATATCAGCAGGGCCGGGCGGCGGTGGCGGATAAAAAAGGAGAACCGTATGCGCTCACGGCGGAGGAGATCGGAGAACTCCAGCAGGAGGGGGTCCAGTATTATCATCGGTATATTTCGCTGTTTCAGATTAACGATTATCCGGGTGTCATCCGCGATACCAAACGCAACCTCGATATGTTCGAGTTCGTCGCCAAGTTCGCCCCCAATGAAGAACTTGCATGGTCGGTCGAGCAATTTACCCCATACGTGTTGATGATGAATACCCGGGCCAAGGCCACCGTCGCTCTTGGCCGCGACGATTTCACCGGCGCCGTCAAACTCATCCAGAAAGGGATGGAACGGATCCGTCATTTTTACGCCGAATGCGGGAATGCCGAGATGGAGACGCATAGCCCGGAGCTGGCGTTCCTTGGTGAATGGCTTGAAGAGATTCATTCCAAGCAACCGGTCTCGAAGCTTGAGGAGATGCAGCGCGAGATGGAGAAGGCGATTGCTTCCGAGTCGTATGAGCGGGCAGCGCAATTGCGCGATGCGATCAAGGCCCATCAAAGTTCCGAATAGAAAGCGATGATAAAAGCGATGATGAAAGCCATGGCAGTGGGCCCCAGAAATTGCACGAGTGGGAAGGGGATGGTGCTGGCGTTGATGGCGGCGGTGAGTTGCCTTGGCGGTTGCAATAACGACCCGAATCCGCGGCCCATGAAGGAAAAACGTGCGGATGGGACACCATGGCTGGTGCGTTACGCGGGGATGCCGGATGAGCCGCGGTCACTTGATCCGCAGATCTCGTATGACCAGATGAGTCGGCGGATTCTTGAGCCGATTGTTGAAACGTTGCTGGAGTATCATCCATACAAGACCGACCCTTACGAAGTGGTCCCATCGCTTCTCGATTCCATGCCTGCGCGGATCGTAAATGGCGACGGGACAGTTACTTATACATGTCGGCTAAAAAAAGGAATCCGCTTTACGGATGATCCCTGTTTTCCCGGGGGCAAAGGCCGGGAACTTGTCGCCAACGACGTGCAGTTTACCTTTCAACGGCTCTCCGATCCGAAACTTGAGAGCCCGGTTTTTTCCAATCTCGCCGAGTATATTATGGGAATGACCGAGGCCCATGCGGCGGCGAAACAAAACGGGGCGGTCTTTGATTACTCCAAGCCGCTGCCTGGCATTGAGCTGGTTGATTCGCACACTTTCAAACTGCATCTGCGCAAGGCGTATCCACAGATTCTCTATTGGCTGGCGATGCATTTCACTTCGCCCGTTGCGCGGGAAGCGGTTGAGTATTACGACGGTGAGGCGCACCCGGATGGGCCGGGAGGCAAACCCGTTATTCGTGACAAGTTCGCCTGGCACCCTGTTGGGACCGGGCCATTTCGCCTCAAAGACTACAGCCCCGGTCATCTGATTCGGCTTGAGCGCAATGTGCATTACACGACCAGTGTGTTTCCTGAGGGTGGCTGGCCGCCGGAAAAGGAAGAGGTGCTGCGTCCACTTGCAGGCAAGCCGCTGCCGTTGGTGGATGAAGTGATCTTCACCATATTCCGCGAGACCCTCCCAATCTGGCTGCTGACCCGGCAGGGTTATCTCGATACCATGGGTGTTTCAAAGGATGCATATAACTCGCTGATCACACCGTCCAAGGAACTTACCCCAAAATTTCGCGACCGCGGGATGCGGCTGGAGAAGGATGTCGAGCCAAGCACGTTCTTTTTGAGTATAAACCTGGAGGACCCGGTCCTTGGCCTGAACAAGAAGTTGCGGCAAGCGCTCTCCTGCGCATTGGATTCCCAGGGGTGGATCGATATTTTTTACAACAGCGTGCCGCCAGTCGCCCAGCAGTTGGTTCCACCCGGTATCTTTGGTTACCAACCGGAGTTCCGCAATCCATACGGCTTCGACCTTAAGAAAGCGCGGCAACTGATTGCGGAGGCGGGATATCCCAATGGCCGCGACAAGGAGGGCAAGCAGCTTGTCCTGACGATGGATGTCAACGCCTCGGGGGCGGAGGAGCGGCAGAGCGTGGAATACAATCAGCGCCTGCTTGAGCAACTCGGCATCAAGGTAATCATCCTTGAAAATAACTTTGGCGGGATGCTTGAGAAACATGACCAGGGCAATTTCCAAATGGCTTACGGCACGGGATGGGGCGCCGATTATCCGGACCCGGAGAATTTTTTCTTCCTTTTTTACAGCAAGAATTTTCCACCAGCCGGCAAGAACGTCAGCCGGTATAAAAATGTAGAGTTCGACAGGTTGTTTGAGCAGATGGCAACCATGGAGAACTCCCCGGCGCGTTTTGAAATCGTGAAGCAACTAAACGCAATCCTGGTGGAGGATTGCCCGGCGATCCTCGAATTCAACAAGGCTTACTACGTGGTCGTCCAGCCATTTGCCCCGCGCACCCACAACAATCTGATGCTTGAAGGCGGCATCAAATATTCCTGGATCGATTATGAGTTGCGTGAGCGGAATCGCCGGGAGTGGAATCCCAGGGCCCGATGGCCAGTTGCCGTGGCGGTGCTAGGAGTCTTCGGCGCGCTCGGATTCGGGTTATTCCTCAACAGGAGGCGCAATGTTTAGTTATCTTGTCCGTCGGTTCCTTTATGCGATCCCGATCCTGCTCGGGGTCATGCTGATTACCTTTATCCTCTCCTTTGTCGTTCAGAGCCCGGAGAGCCGCGCAAAAATGATCCTCGGGAAACGGGCGAACCCGCAGGCCGTCGGTGAATGGTTGAGCAAACGTGGTTATGATAAACCACGCTTTTTCAACACCCAACCGGGCCAGAAATTGTTCGATTCCCAGTTCTTTAATCACGTCAAGAAACTGGCGACCTTCGAATTGGGCGTATCGGATGTCACCAGTCGCGACTTAAAAAGTGTCTTCAAGGCGGGCGCGATCCCATCGCTCCTGATTACTCTGCCGGCGTTCTTTGTCGGGACCGCCATGGCTGTGAGCCTCGCCCTTTACCTTGTCTTTGTCCGCGATACGAAGCTCGACACCCTTGGCGCGCTGGGTGCCGTGGCGTTGATGAGCCTGCCCCCAATGGTCTACATCATTTTCGGCCAGGCCGTTGTGGCACTGCTACTCAATTACTTTCCCGCTTTCGGGTTCGACCTAGATGGATGGACCACCGTCAAATTTCTCTTTCTGCCTATCGCCCTGATGGCTGTGATGGGCCTCGGGGGCAATGTCCGTCTTTACCGCGCGATTTTTCTGGAGGAAATCAACCAGGATTATGTCCGCACCGCCCACGCCAAGGGCCTCACTAATGCCCGGGTCCTCTTTGTGCATGTCCTCAAGAATGGGATGATTGCCCTGATCACACTTGTGGTCGCGCAACTCCCGCTGCTGGTGATGGGGTCGCTTCTAGTCGAGAATTTCTTCGGGATTCCAGGGCTCGGCAACACTCTTTTCCTTGCGATCCAACAGAGCGATTTCGCTTCTGTCTTTGCCTTTGTTTATCTCGGGTCGATCCTCTATCTCGTCGGCCTGATGCTCACCGATATTTGTTACGCGCTCGTTGATCCGCGCATCCGACTCAGCTAACCCATGGACGCTATCTTTGATAATCTCTGGGTCCAGAACGCGCTCGTCCTTCTCGGCTTTGGTCTTGTGGCGTTTCTTATTTCAAGGGGCTCCCGCAATGAACGCTGGCAGCGCGCATGGAAACGCTTGAAACATGACCGGCTCGGGATCGTCTCCGGCGCTGTCATTGCCATTTATCTCCTGATCGGTGCCTTGGAAATGATTCAGATCCCGCACCCGACTTCTTATAAGATCAGCGTCCTCGGCTGGCTCACTAAAGATGTCCCCCAGGAAAAAAGTTACAGCGCGCCAATGGCAAAGATGTCGCTTTCTGTGACCAAACCCGAACCATTGCAGGGATGGCATCTGCTGGGCACCGATGCGCTTGGCAAGGATACCTTTGTGCAGACACTCCGGGCCTGCCGGACCGCGCTGATTATTGGGGGACTGACCAGTGCCATCTATATCCCGCTCGGAACATTGCTCGGGATTCTTGCGGGATATTATCGGCGCTGGGTGGATGATCTTATTCAGTATGTTTACAGCACACTGGCCTCGATTCCCGAGATCCTGCTTCTGGTCTCCATCCTGATGGTGCTGGGCAAAGGGCTCGGGACGATGTCGCTTGCCCTTGGCGTCACAAGTTGGGTCGGATTGTGCCGATTGATCAGGGGCGAAACCATGCGCCAATCTGAGCGCCCGTATGTTGCCGCTGCCCGGGCCCTCGGCCAGAGCCAGGCGAAGATCATCACAACCCACCTCCTTCCAAACGTCCTCCATCTTGTGCTGATCAACTTCGTCCTCGGGTTTTCCGGTCTTGTCCTCGCGGAAGCCATCCTGAGTTACCTTGGACTCGGTTCACCTGTCGGCACTCCGAGCTGGGGCGCCATGATTGATGGGGCCCGCAGCGAACTGAGCCGTGAACCGCTTGTCTGGTGGAACCTCGCTTCCGCCACCGGCGCTCTCTTTGGACTGGTGCTCTCACTCAATCTGTTTGGCGATTCGCTCCGGCGCGCCTTTGATCCCAAGCGCGGATCGTAACTCCCAAGCCTTACTCATTTTTAATTTTATGGATGTATCTGGAAAACCGCTCCTTGAGATCCGCAACCTCGCAATTAATTTCGCCACTGAGAACGGGACACTCGAAGCGGTAAAAGGAATTTCCTTTTCCATGTTTCCCGGCGAAACACTGGCGATTGTCGGGGAAAGCGGCAGCGGCAAGAGTGTGACGGGACTGGCACTTACCCGTCTACTGCCTGAGCCGCCGGCAATCTACCGCTCCGGCGAGATCCTCTTTGCTGGACGCGATGTGCTCAAGATGTCGCCCCGCGAACTGCGGGACATTCGTGGAAACAAGATTGCTTATATTTTCCAGGAACCATCCACCTCATTGAATCCGGTTTTCACGATTCGAAGCCAGATTGCCGAGGCCATTCGATTGCATCGCCCGGAGGTCAAGGATGTGGATGCGGAGATCATCAAGAGCCTGGACCTTGTTGGCATCGTGGATCCGGCCAAACGGATGAATGATTATCCGCATCAGCTCAGTGGCGGGATGCAGCAACGGGCCATGATCGCGATGGCGCTCAGTTGCCAGCCGGACCTGCTTGTTGCCGACGAACCAACGACCGCGCTTGATGTCACCATCCAGGCCCAGATCATTGACCAACTCAAGGATCTCAAGACCCGGTTCCGGATGGCGATCATCCTGATTACCCATAACTTCGGGATCATCAGCGGGATCGCGGATCGAGTGGCAGTAATGTTTCGCGGGCAGATGGTCGAGTATGGAGAGACAGCCAGTGTGTTGAAAAATCCCCAGCATCCATACACTCGGGCGTTGATCGATTGCATTCCTCAGCTTGGCGCAAGGCGCCGAAGGCTGAGCACGATCGATCATGCGGAGCTGAAGTAGGAGGGCGGAGGTCGGAGGGCGGAGGGCGGAGGTCAGAGGTCGGAGGGCGGAGGTCAGAAGTCAGAAGTCGGACTGATCAGTCGGATCCGACCGATCGGTCCGATCCCTCCGACTTCCGACTTCCGACTTCCGCCCTCCGCCCTCCGACTCACAGCGCTTCCCGCACGATCTCGAAGATCGCCGTGTTAGGGAGGAAGCCGTGGAGTTTCTCAGCGCCTTCGCCTTTGCCGATGGCAACGACATCCTCGGCCGTGTTGAGGGCCGATGGGGTTTGGAAAGCGGACGGCTCTGTCTTGGAGCCCGGCCCATTGGGGCCGCTGGTCCATGTGATTGAAGGATACCCGCTGGAACTTGTCCCAAGCAGCGCGACCCCACGATCCTGGCGGGTCGGATATCCATTGAGACTCAATCCCCCAGTGGCGTGTTTGCCAACGGCGATGATAAGTGCATTGTCCCCTGAATACTTGACCGCTGTTGTCAGGGCCCGGTCCAGGGCAAGCGTCTCGCTGATCGTCCGTTCGGCTTGATTCGACTCCGCCGCGCGCGTGGAAAGGGCCGCCTCCACCACAAGGACATAGCCGTTCCTGTTGCCCTGTAATATCTCGATCGCGCGCCGAACCATGTCACTCAAAGATGGCTGTTCACTTCCAGATTCCACCTGGTTGCTGTATGCAAGTGCCCCGGGGCTAAAGAGGCCGACTATCGGTTTGGTCCGGAATGTCGCGGCATTTTCAAGAGCCGCTTTTGTTAAAACCACTTCGCGACCCTGGCCTTCCATTTCCTTGATCAGATCCCGCTGATCTTTTCGCATACCGCCCGCTTTCTCCGGCGTGAAATCCACCGAACCGCCTCCGAGGGCGACGTCGAGCGCCGGGTAGTCCACAAACTGCAGGGCGATCAGTTCAGTGTTCCGGGCGTCGGCGGTGTGGGCGTAAAAGGCGCCGGGAGCAGGATCAGTGAGCGAGCCTGTTGTAACGAGTCCAACCGCCCGCCCCTGTGTCCTGGCCAGTTCCAGGATGGATTGGAGCGGCTTGCCATCGTAATCCGTGCCGACATTGCGGTGGTTCACCTTGACCCCCGTGGCTAGCGCGGTCGCGGCAGCGGCACTGTCGGGAACCGCAAAATCCCGGGCATGATTGGAGATCAATGCCAGGTGCGGAAAGGATTCCAATCCGAGCCGGTAATCGGCGCCCCCTTCATAGAGTCGTGCGGCGGTCAGGTGACCGGTCACCATTCCGTCGCTGACAAATAGGATGATCCCAAAAGGCTTCTGCAGAACCCAGAGCCGGACATAAAAAACCCCGAATGCTGCAAAGAGCAGAAGGCAAAAGAATGCGAGCAGTTGGTTGCGGAGCTTCATTGGGCGGTTATCGCACGATGGTTATGGGAGGGAGTGCAAAGTGCAAAGTGCAAAGTGTCCGGAGCTACGAAGAGAATTTACCACGGATAACGGGTATGCGGGGGTGAGGAGAAAACATACCAACCCTGCCTTCATCTGCGTCCTCTGAGAAATCTGCGGTTTAAATTCCGGAGTTTTTTAACCGCAGATGGCGCGGATTATCGCGGATGTGAGACCTGCCGAACCAGACCCTCCCGTCTTGATCTTTACCCGTGAATCGGGGGTTTCCAAAAGGGTGCTCCGATAAAATCTGTGGCGCGAAAAGTTCCGCCTTCCGAATCCCTCAGGGGTTCTCTAGTTTCACGGCGTGCTTCGGACCACTCTTTGCGCATTTTTTTTGACACTGATCGCATTGCCCGTTGACGCATCGGCGGCGGGCGAAACCTCTGTCTGGCTGGTGAGCAATGGGTTCCACAGTTCCATCGCCATCCGAACGGCCGATCTCTCCCCGCGGCTTCGGCAGCTTGCTGGGAATCCTGATGGCCGGTTCCTGGTGATCGGCTGGGGGGCCGCCATTTATTACACCGCCCCGAAAGTGACGCCTGTCGTCTGTTGCCGCGCCACACTCCTCCCGACTCCAAGCGCTCTTCATATTATCACGGTCGATCAACCGATCCGGGTCCGGTTCCCAAACAGCGACGTGTTCCGCCTGACCCTCTCCGCCAATGGAAAACGGAATCTCCAACGATTCATGGAGGACGCTTTCCGACTCGATGCCGCCGGACGCTCGCACTTTCTGGGAACCGGGAAGGTTCCACGCGGTCGCTTCTATTCGGGCCGCGAAACGTTCTGGTTTCCTGGGACCGGCAATGTCTGGAGTGCGCGTGCGCTTCGCCAAGCCGGACTTCCATTTGTTTCGATTAGATCCATAGCCGCTTCCGGTCTGAGCCGGCAGGCGGGAAAACTAGGCACCCGGGAAGCGCGCCGAAAGCGCCCCCTCGATGCCTTCTAAAAGAATAGAGCCTATGCGACTGTTAATTGCACGAATAGCAATCGCTGCGGGAGCGACGCTCATATGGCTTGCTCCAGTGGCGGCCGGCAAAACTTTCGAGCCTCGCGAGAGCGCAATTACACAAAACAAGATGAGCCAGTTGCAGACGGCGCTCCGGAATTACATCACTGAGTATGGTCGTTTTCCCCACGCCGATCTTAAGAGTATGTTCGCAATCCTGGGGGGAGAGGACCGCGACGGGAAGAATCCCAAACGGATCGTTTTTTATGAGTATCGGCAGTCAAAGACTTTTCTATTTTGGACACGGGACCCGGGCGATTTTGACGAACAAGGGAGGTTTCTCGATGGCTGGCAACGTCCGTTTCAGTTTGGCATCGGTGCCGGTGGCTTCCCGATCCGTATGCGGTCCCTTGGCAAGAATGGGCGTGACGACGATGGCCTTCGTGATGATCGAGAGCTTGTCATTATGCCACCTCTTCCCCAAGCCAATGCACTGCCTCCGCAACCGCTGCCGGCCATAGCCTGGGATGTTGGGCCAGAGGCTGAGAACGCGTTCTTTTCTTACCTGCTCTTGTTCTTGTGCGCGCTTCTTCTCGCGGTCCTCGGCGTGTTTGTCCTCCTCCTTCGCCGAAAACGATGACCAAACTTTATCCTCTCTCCCTTTAGCGCTTTGCGCCAGCGGCCTTCCAGCATCGCGGAGCCCCTATGAACTTTTACCAATTATCTTCAAACAGCAAGAACCCCGAAACTCCTGACGAAACTTGGTTTGAGGAGAGTAAACGAAGACTGTGTTGCGAGCGATGTTCCTCAGCCAGAGTGACTGGGCAACCGATCGATGTGGTGTTGCAAACGAAACCTGACAGGTCTGCGCTGAACTTCGTTCACGGAGTCCATATCCATATTTCAGAAAAATCATTCCTTAACACATTGTTTCCAGAAGGGCCTGAGAAGGTTTTGGGATTGGGCAAAGTGTTTGGCCCGACCCGAGAGGTGGCGTCCGGCTTCGTGACGATAATGTCGCGAGATCGCATCCTCGTCCGGGGCGACGAACGCTCAACATTTCGCATCTGTCCCCAATGTCATCGGATTTGGTATTCTGCAATCGGGAAGCGCTACATCCTAAAGGCAGACATCCGCGATGCCTTTGTCTTCGAATCGCAGTCCGGAAACCTAGTCGTTGCGGAGCCAATCGCGAGACGAGTGATCGGCGGCAAGTGGAAGAACCTTGTTATACAAAAACTCGGACTCCGAGATGCGCCGATTGATGGGCTCGATATCCCAGTCCAAACGTAGAACGCGAACGCAGCAGGCCCCAAGTTCGCTGCAATACCCAAAGCCCTTTAGTCAACCTCCCATGACATGCCTTGACCCAATGCCTGTGCCTACTAAAGCTGCCACATGAAACTTCCGAATGCTGAGCGTGCTACGGTGTCCGAGCGGAAGATCACACATTACTTGCTGGACCCGGCACATCCAGCTGGCGGAAGCAAAGCGGTGTTTTTCCTCCGTTTTGGGTTTAGCGCTTCCGAATGGCAAATTTTGGCGTGGGCGCTCCGGGCGCACGTGATTGACAACGAAACCGTTGATACCGAAGAGACCCGCTACGGGACTCGTTTCGCTGTTGATGGTCCTCTCCTGGCGCCGGACAAGACAGTCTTGAATGTGCGCAGCGCTTGGTTTATTGATCCGGGTAGTGACGTGCCCCGTTTTGTAACGGCCTATCCTCTGCCGAAATTATGAATACCATTAAAGAACTCGATGCAGTTGCCCTTACTTGTGACCTGCCGGAGCATGGCCTCAAGCAAGGCGATGTCGCCACGGCGGTCCTTGTGCATGGTGATGGCGCGGGGTTCGACGTGGAGTTCGTCGGATATGATGGTCGCACCGTCGCACTCCTGACGCTGGACAACGGGCAAGTTCGCCCTTTGCTTGGAACCGACATTCCACATGTCCGTTCGCTAGCGACAGCCTGAGAAGCCGCAAGGCGCCGATCAAAGCAGCAAAGGGCTAGAGGCGAACTTCGATTCCCCTCCGTTTTATCTCTTTATCTCTTTAGTCCTTTGCGCTGGCCGCTTCCGTCACGGCGAAGACCGTCCCGAAAAAGTTTCCTGGAGGAATCGGCGCTTCGGGATCCACCACCACGTCGGAAATATCGCCGTCCAGAAAGAGCGCATCGGCGCAGCCTTGGGATCGGAAGAAATCCGCAAACTCGAACAGGTTCGGGTAACGGGCCTGGCCGAAGTGCGTGATGGCGAATAGGACGGATCCATCCTTCCTGACACCAACCCCGTTCCGATGCAGATAGTTCTTCGACTCCGCCCTGAAGGCCGGATGCGTTTTCCCAGAATGAAGGAGCAGCGGGCCCGACTGAATTGCCAGGCGCGGCTTGGGTGAGGAAGATACAAAGTCGTCGGTGGAAACGACGAATGAGCCGCGGCCATCAATGTAAAAGACGCCATTCGGTTTCAGATAGAAATTGCCCGGAGCGTCCGCGGTGTTGATCGGACGCAAAACCTTTCCGTCGATTACGAGCAAGCCGGAAGGAATCCCTCCATTCTCGAAGATCCCGCCGTTCATCATAAACCGGACTTTTCTGGAGCGCGCCTCGATGAAGCGCTGGACAGTAGCGAATTGCCGGAGGGGGACACCGGCATTATCCGCCCAATATAATTCCACGTTCTTTGGCGTGAACGTGAAGATGGAATATTTGGTGCCGTTGCGCTCGACCTCCTCGGCGCCGGCTTGCGCGCCCCATCCGAGAAACAAGAGGAAGAAAAGGGTAAGTGCGCGCATGGGGTGGGGGATAAAGGGATAAAGGGATAAAGGGGAACGATCAGATACGATGGCAAAAAGCATGCGAACGAATACAAATCATGAATGTAAGCGATCGGTGCCTTGAAAATTTCTTCGGTTGCCTGCTCTGCGTCTCTGCGCCTCTGCGTTAAAATCCGGTCTTAGTGCAGCGTCGGCAGCGGGTTGGGCTGGCGGATTAGCTCCGCGTCGAGGTCCAGGAAGTAATCGAGGCGACGCTCGGTCTCGGCCAGATCGATGTGCCGGGCCATGATCAGGTAAGTGGCGTAATGATTGCCTTCGCTCTCCACAAGGCCCGCGTAGAAATCAGCGAGCTTCGGGTCGAGATCGCGCACGCCTTGGGCAAGGATCTGGAACTTCTCGCAGCTGCGTCCTTCAATCAATGCGCAGACCACGAGGTGATCGATCACTTGATGCCGGCTCCCTTTGCGCACCTGGTTCATCAAGCCCGAGATCCATGGGCTGCGTTGCGGGGGACCAAAGGGAATCCGGCGCTCGCGTAATAACTCGAGGACCTGGCCGAAGTGCTGGAGTTCCTCGATCGCGATGGCGTTGAGTGTCGCGAGCTGATCGTAAAGCTCCTTGTATTTCTCAAGATTCAAGGCGGCGGTGGCGGCCTTGCGTTCCAGATACGCGTGGTCAACCAACACCGCCCCCAAGTTTGCGCGGACTTTTGGAAGCCAAGAACCCGGTAATTTTTCGCGCCAAAGCAGCATCTCTTGTTAGGTCTTTAGTCCTTTAGGGCACCGCTTATTAAAGCCCTGAGGGAAAAAAGAAACCGCGAATGGACGCGAATGAACGCGAATAAAGGCATGGGACCGGAGCCGCCATTTTCGACCTGCCTGTATTTGATTTCGTCCGGCATTCGCGTTCATTCGCGTTCATTCGCGTTTATTCGCGGTCCTTTGCGCCAGCATACCCTCGAACTCGTTTATGGCCGCTTGCGCCACTTCCTCGGCGGGCCGCGTCGCGTCGATCACCCGGATGCAATTGCGGCGCAATTGAAGGAAGATGGCCCGGACTTTCGCCAACGCTTCGGCGCCCTCGAAGTTATCGGGGGTATCGCCCCGGCCAGTGATCCGGCCCCGGCCTTGTAGCGGGTCAAGATCGAGCAGGAGAACCAGGTCGGGGATCGGCGCGAATTCTTCGTTCATGGCCAGGATCGTTTCCGGGTCGGCCCCGCGCGCCCCCTGATACGCAGCAGTGGAAAAATAGTAACGATCGAGTAACACGACCTTACCGGCGTTGAGGGCGGGGGCGATGAGTTGCTCCACATGCTCGGCCCGGTCCCGGAGGAAAAGATCGAGCTCATCTTCGAGTGAGAGTCGTCCGCTCCGGGCGGAGTCGCGCAGCTTCTTTCCCCATGGGCCGGCTGTCGGTTCCCGGCTGATGACATGAGGGATGGATCGGGCCACGCAAAGTTCGGCGAGCCGCTTGAGCACCGTGCTCTTGCCGGCGCCATCGATTCCTTCGATCACCACAAGGCGACCGTTTCCGG
>JAYUPM010000121.1:0-1904 GCA_043760145.1 Spartobacteria bacterium | reverse complement strand
TTCTTCGCGCCAATGATCCGGCACAGATGATTCACGATATCATCGATGATTTGCGGGATACCTCGAACCAGACTTCAAAACTGCGCCTTGGCGAAGATATGATCGCCATGACTGTCTGCCGGCACGCTGTTAAGGCCAATGATTATCTGCGCCACCCGGAGCTGGTCCGATTGATCCAGGATCTGCTCGCGTGTGAATTGCCTTACTGCTGTCCACATGGCCGTCCGACAATGATCCAGATGAGTTACCTCGACCTCGAAAAAAAGTTCGGTCGCAAAGTGTAAATCCTGATGAATCCGGCCACTCCAACCCAAGCAACCACCGGCGGCTTCTTCGCATGGTGGCATCGGACCCCGCTCTATTTCCGGATTATCGGCGCGATGATACTTGGAGTGGTCGTCGGGGTCATTGCAGGACCTCGGGCGCTGGTCCTTGCGGTGCCGGCCAAGTTCGTCCTGCAACTCCTTGGCGCCCTCGCTCCGGCACTGATCCTTGCCGCCATCATTCGCGCATTGATGACCGCCCAATTCGAGAAGGGGACTGCCGCTCGAATCATCCGGTTGCTGCTTCTTAATACACTGGTTGCCATTTCAATCGGCTTGCTCGTTGCCAATGTGTTGCGTCCGGGTCACTGGGCTGACGGCGCCGCCCCGGCCCCCGCCGGCGGAGGTGAAGCCGCGAAGACCAACATGCTTCTCCAGTTCCTTGAGAATATACCGAAGAGCTTGCTTGGGCCATTTACCGATAACGGCAAAGTGATCAGTGTCATCTTGATCGCAGTGGCGTTGGGCATTGCATTGCGGAAGGTCGGCGACCGGCCAGTGACCCGGATCAGTGACCTTGTGAATGTCGCGTTCGATACATTCATCACAATGCTCCATTGGATCATTGATCTGATCCCGATCGCTGTGTTCGGGATCGTTGCCAGCATCATCGGGGACAAAGGGTTTGGCGCATTCCAGTCCCTTGGCGCATTCGTCATCGCTGTCCTGCTCGCGCTTCTTCTTCAGACGGCCTATTACCTGATCCGGATTCGCGCCTGTTCATGGGTCAGGCCTATGATGCTTTTGCGCGGGACTCGCGATGCCCTTGTCATGGCCTTTTCAACTGGGAGCTCAACGGCGACCATGCCTGTTACTTACGAATGCCTGCGCAAACGGGTCGGTCTACGCGAAAAATCGGCGAGCCTCGGATCGCTTGTGGGCTCCAATTTCAACAATGACGGCACAGCTCTTTACGAGGCAATGTCCGCGCTGTTTGTTGCGCAAATACTTGCACATCAGGGGCTTGGACAATCTCTTACTCTTTCCCAACAACTGCTCGTCGTGGTTACTTCCGTGATCGCCTCCGTCGGCGCCGCGGGTATCCCGGAAGCCGGCCTGGTTACCATGACCCTGGTCTTTAGCGCCGTCGGGTTGCCCGTGGAATACATCGCGATCCTTCTCCCCGTGGATTGGTTCCTCGACCGATGCCGCACCGCCATCAATGTCCTAGGCGATATGAACGTCGCCTGCGTGCTTGATGGGCAGGAGAAAGAGAAGGATGAATTATGAAGGATGAATTATGAAAGGGGGAGGGGCCGCATCTCCGCGCCCTCGTGGCAGCGACGCCTCGCCTCTTTTCGCTTCTCCGCGGAAGGGGTTGGTTCGGCAATCCCCCATCCGCGCCACCGACCGCACGATTTGAAATCATCCTCCCTCAAGCCCTCAAGCCACCACAGTCTGTCCCATTTGTCCCGGTCCCCTTTGTCCCGGTTTAGCGCCTTCCGGGGTTTGTAGTTCCGGCTTCAGCCGGTCCGGGAAGGCGACGTCAGAAGTCAGAATGAAAAATGAAGAAGTGTGGGGATCCGCCCTTGCCGCATAAATGCGGAACTACAAACGGCGGCTCTGCGCTAAACAGATGCC
>JAYUPM010000120.1:0-1904 GCA_043760145.1 Spartobacteria bacterium | reverse complement strand
CCCAAGGAAATAGCCGCCTGCAGTGTAGTCCTTGAATAGGTTCTCCACTTCGACCGCGTTGCCGACCGTGATCGCGCTTTGGACCTGATCACCCAGTGCCCGGCCCCATGTATGTTGGACGGCCTTGAGTCGCGCATGATTTGGAAATTCAGTGCGCAATCGACCGATCAAGCCGGAGGCTTCCGGGTAGGCTTTGTTTTTGATCGCTTGATATATCCCGAGCTCAAACAACTCGGGCAGCAACTCCAGTCCCGCCGTTCTCTCTTTGTCATCGCCCGGGGCCTTCAATATGCCATCGAGTTTGGCAAGCTCAGCCTTGGGATCTTTGTAGCGATTCCGGTAAATTTCCTCGAGCCGGGCGGATCGGGGAGTTGTGGCCTCCACGGGCATATGTTCGCCGGTTTCCGATTCGATCATCTTTTTGATCTTATCGTTGTGCCGATCGATGAGGCTCTGGGAGATAAACCAGACGATAACCATTGCGACTAACATCCATATTCGGGATTTGGTGAAGTCCATGCAGAATTAACAGGCAGATCCCGGGACCAATAGCGATCCAAAAAAGGCCAGCCATCATCGCGAAGCGATTGTCTGCTGCTGCGTAGCGCAGGTTTCCAAACCTGCCGTGTCGCGGGCTTCCAAGCCGGCATACCGATGAAAGGATGAAGGATGAATTATGAGGGATGAAAAGGGCGCAGTGGATCATTTCATCCTTCATAATTCATCCTTTCCTCACGCCGGGCAGGTTTGGAAACCCGCGATACAGCAGACTTGGAAGTCTGCGCTACGTTCTGCAACGACGATCACGTTCAAGACCACGCTAAACAGATACGCGCCTCCGGCACCCGACTATCGGCTAATGTTCGTGATGCCTCCGGCGCCCGGTTAGTTAGCCTTTATCCATTTTTCATTCCTCACGCCCACAGATTCCGATCCAGGGTCCGGTATTGGATGGCTTCGGAGACGTGCTCACTTGTGATGCTTTCGGTGCCTTCGAGATCGGCAATGGTGCGGGAGACTTTCAAGATCCGGTCATAGGCGCGGGCACTGAAATTGAGCTGGGTCATGGCCATCTCAAGCATCCCTTCGCCTTCCTTATCCAGGATACAGTAGCGGCGGATCATCCTTGATGTCATGCGGGCGTTGCAGCGGACTTTGCTGTGACCATTGCTGGAAAAGCGACGGGTCTGGACGGAGCGCACGGTTTGGACCCGCTCGCGGATCGCCTCCGAAGATTCGCCGGGCTGGCTGCTTGCCATTTCGCGATACGGGACCGCGGGCACTTCAAGATGGATATCGATCCGGTCAAGCAATGGACCGGATATCTTGTCCCGGTAACGCTCGACCTGTTGCGGTGTGCATCGGCATTCGCGCTTCGGATCGCCAAAGTAACCGCACGGGCATGGGTTCATTGCGGCAACTAGAATAAAGTCGGCGGGAAAAGTCATTGAGCCGGCTGCTCGCGAGATGGTGACGCGTCCGTCTTCGAG
The DNA here is from genome assembly GCA_043760145.1 of Spartobacteria bacterium. Classification (GTDB taxonomy): domain Bacteria; phylum Verrucomicrobiota; class Verrucomicrobiia; order Chthoniobacterales; family Chthoniobacteraceae; genus CAIURC01. Next base: position 414 of record JAYUPM010000120.1, on the reverse strand, counting down.
CGGCTGGCGCATAACTTCCAGCGTGCTTCGGCGAAACTCGGGGAGCTCATCGAGAAACAGGACACCGTTATGCGCAATGCTTACTTCACCGGGACTCGGGTTACTGGAACCGCCAAGCAATCCCACATCGGAGATGGTGTGATGCGGAGATCGGAAAGGACGGCTGGCGACAAAGGAATGTTCGGGATCAAGGAGGAGCCCGCAGATACTGTGAATCTTGGTCGATTCAATGGCTTCCTCCAGGTTCATCGCCGGGATGATGGTGGCGATCCGTTTGGCGATCATCGATTTGCCTGACCCGGGTGGACCGAGCATCAGGATGTTGTGTCCGCCGGCGACCGCGACTTCGACGGCCCGCTTGACTTGGGACTGGCCGCGGACATCAGAAAAATCGGTGTCGTAATGGCGATGCCC
>JAYUPM010000119.1:0-4620 GCA_043760145.1 Spartobacteria bacterium | reverse complement strand
GGATATTCCAGGCCACGACGGAAGGACGTTTCCTGACTGTCAACGAGTCGCTCGCCCGGATGTTTGGGTTTGATTCCCCACAACATTTCATTGAAGCGATGGGGGACTTTAATTCGCCCCATTATGCGGATCCCACCCAGCGCAAGGAACTTCTGGCTGTCTTGGACAAGCAGGATGTTGTTTCTGATTTCGAAAGCGAAGTGGTCCGGGCCGATGGCCGCAGGATATGGATGCGTGAAAATGTGCGGGCCGTGCGCGACGGGGAAGGGAATCGGGTTTACCTGCAAGGAACCGTGGAAGACATTTCCGGCCGTCATTGGAGTGAGCAGCGCCACCAGCTGCAGTATGCTGCAGGCGGTGTTCTTGCCGAGGCCGAGAACGTTCCGGAGGCCCGGCGCAATTTTTTGAAGGCAATCTGTGAGACTCTGGAGTGGAGCATCGGGATGGCTTGGGAGTTTAATCCGGAGACTTCGCGCTGGAGTTGTGTCGAATGCTGGCAGAGCCCAACGTTCCAGGAACCGGGCCTGGCGAAATCCATCCAGTCCGTTTCTTATGGGCGCGGGGCTGGGATTCCGGCGTGGATCGCGCAGCATGGGGAACCGGAATTTGTGGAACAGCTTGCGGAATGCCCGGAAGATTCATGGGTGGGGGCAGCGCTGGAGGCGGGGCTCTGCTCGGCTGTCGGAGTGCGGGCCAAGGGAGGCGGGGGTCGCGACCAGGTGATGGTTTTTTTAATGAAAAAATGTGGAGGGCAGGACAGTGAGCTCCTCCATTGCGTGGCGGCGATTGGCGGTCAATTGGCGCACTTTATCGAGCACCGCAGTGCTGCAGAGGCGTTGGATCGAAGTGAAGCGCATAAAGCCTTGATCACCTCGGAATTGGCGGCAGTGGTGTCCAATTCCAATGATGCGATCGTGGCATGCGGGCTTGATGGTCAGATCCTGAGCTGGAATGCGGCAGCAGAGCGCATTTACGGGTATCCGGTGGCTGAGGCGGTGGGCCAGCCATTGAAGATGCTTTTTCCCGAAGATCTACTCGATGAGTTGCCCCGGACTTTTAGCGCGATCCAGAGCGGGGAAATCCTAGCGGGTCACGAGACGGTCCGCCTGCGAAAAGATGGGAAGCGGCTTCCGGTCTCGCTTACCGATTCGCCGATTCGAAGCGAGAGCGGGGAGATCACAGGGCTCTCCTCGATTGCCCGGGATATTACGGAACGCAAGCGGCTGGAGGAGGAGTTGCTTCAATCCCAGAAGATGGAAGCAGTGGGCCGTTTGGCAGGCGGCATTGCGCACGACTTCAATAACATTTTGACCGCGATCCTGGGATACAGTGATTTGATCATCGGCCAGATTGATGAGCGTCAATGGATGCACAAGCATCTCCTTGAAATCCGGAAAGCGGCGGAGTTCGCGGCGTCACTGACCCATCAATTACTTGCGTTTAGCCGACGCCAACCGCTCAAGCCGAAGGTCTTCAACGTCAATGAGAGCGTGCGGACCATGGAAAAGATGCTGGGCCGTGTGATTGGGGAACAGATCAGGATCGAGACGGTATTTGGGGCCAAGCTTGGCAATTTGAAGGCCGACCAGAGTCAGTTCGAGCAGGTGCTTTTAAATCTATGCGTTAACGCCCGGGATGCGATGACCCAGGCTGGGACGATCACAATTTCTACAGCGGACGTGACTTACTCCGGCGAAGGCGTGCATGGACCCGTCGAGATGCCGGCTGGCGAGTATGTGCAACTCATGGTGATCGATACGGGGAGCGGGATTGAGCCCGAGGTGCTCAAGCATATTTTTGAGCCGTTCTTTACAACCAAGGAGAAGGGGCAGGGAACGGGCCTCGGGCTTGCCACCTGTTACGGGATCGTCAAGCAGAGCAACGGCTTTATTAGCGTGGAAAGCACCGTGGGCGCTGGAACCACGTTTTCCGTTTATCTGCCGCGGGTCAACGAAGCTGGGGAAAAGGAGAGCCCGCCCCACCAGGCCGGTGAGCTTCCACGGGGCACCGAGACCATCCTATACGTGGAGGATGAAATGACCGTTCGCAGCATGACCACACAGGTTCTGAGGCGGCTCGGTTATACGGTTCTTGAAGCGGGAGACGGCGCCCAGGCCCGGGCCCTGGTTCAATCCCAGAGCGACCTCGTTATTGACCTTCTTTTCTCCGATGTCGTTTTGCCGGATTTCGGTGGAAAAGAGCTGGCCCAGTGGGTGCGTGAGCGGAGCGCAAAAACCAAGGTGCTTTTCACCTCCGGTTACGTGGACGAGCGGATTTTGAAACAGCACGGGATTGACCGGAGCACGCCATTTTTACAGAAGCCCTTCACGCCGGGAGGACTTGCAATCAAGCTTCGCGAGGTGATCGGTGGGGGTCTCGGTTAAAGGGGGCGGTGGAACGTTTTTGATGAATCCAACGACCCAGCAGATTCTTCTTATTGAGGCTGACCCCGACCAGGCGGCGTTCTTTCGTTGCTTGTTATCGACGGGGCCGTTGGCGGGGATGCAAGTGCATGCCGAAGGGACGCTGGCAGATGGCCTGGCCCGGCTTCGGGTGGAACGGTTTGCACTCATTCTTTTGGCGCTGACGCTCCCCGACAGCCGCGGCGTGGAAACGTTTATGCGGGTGGCCGAGGCAGCGCCTGAGGTTGCGATCGTCGTCTTTTGCGAGCCCGGCGACGATGCCCTTGGGTTCGAAGCGGTTCAACTCGGAGCCCAGGATTCGTATTTCACCGGAAAATCGAACAAGGAACTCATTGCCGATTCATTGCGATTTGCCATTGAACGCAAACGCATTCAGGTCGCGAGCCTTGAGGCGCGGACGGGGTCGCTTGCGCAAAGCAATCTCCGGTTGCAGGAGGAAAATGAGGATCGCCGCCAGGTCGAGCAGGAAACCCTTGAGAGCAATCGGCAACTGGTTGCGGCGTTGGAGCAAATGCGGATGACGCATCAGCAAATGACGGACCGTGCCGGTGAGGAGGCCGTGACGGTGATGGCGGATGGGATCGGGCATCTGCTTGAAGAATCCCTTGAGCCAATTATCCAAATCAGCGGGCGACTTCTTGAAGAAGCGGATTCATCGAGTGACACGGCGCGCCTCAAGAGCGACCTCGCGGTGATTCATAAAAGAGCGCTCGATAGTGCGGCGGTGATTCGACGTTTTTGCGAAGTAAATCATTCTGTGGACGGGAAGGATCCCACCTCCCCGGTGGACGCCAATGACCTGATCCAAAAGGTGATCTTTCTGACCCGGCCAAAATGGCAGGAGGAAGCCATTGGCCGGGGCGTAACCATCGATATTCTGACAAACCTGGCTGAGGTCCCGCCTATCATGGCTCAAGAAGCCAAACTCCAGCGCGCCTTGACTGCTCTTGTCGTGGAGGCCGTCAAAGCCATCCCGCGCCGGGGGACAATCTCCATTTCAACACGTATCTTGGAGGGCGCTCTGGTGATCAAGGTAAGCCACGACGGATTAGGAATGAACGACGACCAAAAGGCGGAGGCCCGGGCTTCTCTTGATGGCAGCCAATCCTCGGCCGAGGGCGGATTGCGGTGGATTGGTGATGTCATCCGGGAGCACCACGGCAAAACGGAGCTTGAGACTCAATTGGATCGCGGCACGTCCGTTTCGATCTTCCTTCCCTTGGATGCGGATTTGCCCGCCCCAACCCGAATCCAGCCCGAGGTGCCTGCCGCGGAAGCTTTACGCATTCTGGTTGTTGACGACGAGCCGATGGTTCGCGAGGTGATTGAAGTTTATCTAAGTGAGGACAATCACAAGATCACCACCGCCAGCAATGGCCGGGAAGGTTTGGCTGCATTCAAGGCCGCAAAATTCGACATTGTCATGACGGATCGGGCAATGCCGGAAATGGATGGGGAACAAATGGCGACGGAGATCAAGAAGATTGATCCGCGCCAGCCGGTTATTTTACTGACCGGATTTGGCAATTTTCCCGGGGGTCAACCGGCGGCGATCGATATTACAGTTGGCAAGCCGTTTACGTTAAGCATGTTGCGTGAGGCCATTAAGAGTGCCATGGAGCTGTATCCGGGGGATGGATCCGTGATGCGTGATTCGTGATTCCGGAATCCTTTCCCACGCATCACGCATCTGGCAACTCGTCATAATTTAACGAAGGTGGAATATTACTGTGTCCTCAAATCATCCGCGGTTTACATGTCAAACCGCGTTTAGCCTGTCTAGTTCTCGCTCTTGAGGCCATGACAGTCTTCCCGGCACCCGCAATCCAATCCGAAAGCGCCAGAGGACAGGCGCACTACAAAACGCAAGCGACATAGTAGGGCGTCCAAATACTCCGGCAGGTTTTGTAGTGCACTCTGCCGCTTTGATACGCCACGACTTGCGAATGATGACTCAAAACAATCAGCAATTCAAAGAACGAGGACGAGGACGAGGACGAGGACGAGGACGACTTTTGGCGTTTTGGGGACAGAAAGGGGTGAAAATCAGGTTAACGCCCTCAACGGATGGGGCGACCGGTTCTCATGCGGAACGCCCGGATAAAAGCGAACCCGGAGGCCAAGGAATGCAAAGGACGAAACCAGAATGGCGAATGACGAGTGGGGCTATTGGTTTCGGCATTTCCCCAACCCTCAG
>JAYUPM010000118.1:0-4633 GCA_043760145.1 Spartobacteria bacterium | reverse complement strand
TACAGCGCATTCGCAAGTGGTCGCGGGGCAAAGCGGCAGAGGACAGCCGCACTACAAAACCTGTCGGAGTATGGGGCGCGTCATTTTCCGCGAGAGCGTTTTGTAGTGCGGCAGTCCTCTGCCGCTTTTGGAAGGGACTGCGGGGATGAAGCAGCACGCATGAAGGAGGCAGCCTAGAGCGAGCTGCGTCTCAGCGTTAAATTCCGGTCTCAGCGCTTGAACTCAGCGTTAAATTCCTGACTCACCGGATATTGAGGCTCTCCACGCGGGGCCTTTGGAAATCGCCTGTTACCCGTTGCAGGTTGCGCAGCGCAACTTCGTATCCGAAGGATTCACTGATGAGCAATGTGCGCGAAGTGTTCAGATCGCGGAGCGCAAGCAAGATATCGAGGCTGGTGACTGACCCGGCGCCGTATTGGAGTTGGAGATCCTCGTAATTCTGGTTTGCGGCCTCGACCTCGGTGCGGAGGGCCTCAACGGTTTGGGCAATGCTTTGGACTTGAAGCCATGCCTCATTGACTTGCTCCTGAATTTTCTTGGTCAATTTGTCTCTCTCAAGCATTGCTTCGGCTGTCTGCATTGAGCTCTTTCTCAGGTCGATCGTGCGCTTGCCCCACATCGGGATCTCAACGGCAATCAGCGCCTCCCACGAGCTCGCCGTCCTTGAGTTGCTGGAGGAAGCGGATCCCGAAAAGCGCTCCTGCGAATCCGTCGAGAACGAGGAGGAGATCGGGCCGGTCTGCGAGCCGCCATCGCCATCGATTTCAATGCCGGTGCCCGCGCTGGATCCAGACTCCGATCGATTTCTAACACCCCGGGTTTCATCGCGGGTGGAGCCGTCTTGATCGATGACCTGGCCGCGGAGTTGGGCGGTTACTCGCGGTAAAAAGGAAGCGGCGGCGCCCCTGCCTTTCTCGCGTTGCAGATCGATGGCAAGCGCACTGGCCTTGAGATCATCCCGCTGCTGGAAGGCTCGCTCGATTGCGCCTTGAAGCGACCCGATCTCTTTTGAGGCGTTTGCCGGTTCCACAAGCCGGAAATCCGTTCCTGACTTTAGATTAAGGATATTAGCCAGAGAATTGCGTGCGATCCGCAGGGTCGTGGCAGATTCGATCCGCTTGCGCTGGGCACTCACCAGGTTGACCCTGGCTCGCGAAACATCGGTGCGCAATGTCTCCCCCGCATCGAAGCGTTTCTGTGAGAGGTCCAATTGTTTTTGCGCCAATTCAACCGTCTGCGCATCGACCGCGACGACACCTTCGCTTTTGAGGACGGCGTAATACGCCCGGGCAACCCCATATAGCACTTCGCGCACGACGAACCTGCATTCGAGTTGCGCCGCGTGGATCGATATTTTTCCCGCGCGCCACGCAGGGATGACGGTGAGATCCAGCAACGGTTGCTCCAAAATAATCGCCGCACTTGCACTCCGGGCTCGCTCGGAACGGTAATCCCTTGAAATCCTCTCCCGGTCGCGCCGATCTTCCTGGAAATCAAATTGATCGGTATTGACCTGGGGCTCATTGCCGGGGCCGGAATCGATGGAGCGTTTGGTTTCAAAAGTAGAGCCATCGAATTCCGAATCACGCCCGGAACCAGAATGACCCCGGCGACTTTCATGTTCACGCTCCCAGCCGAAAGAACCGACAATCTTCGGCTCGTATCGGGTAAGGGCCTCCCACGGGAGTAATCGGCTTTTGCGGATCCCGATGTAAGCGATCCGGATCGATTGATCGCTGACCATGGCCCGGTCATAGGCAGCCTCAAGGGTCAGGATGTTTCGGCCCTCTATTTCAGGAGGGCCTGCGATCCCAGCACGATGCAGCGCAGTGGCACACAGACAAACGGCCAGCAGGCTCCATGCGCGGATTTTTCGGACGCGCAAGAAATGGGGACGTGGAGGGATGGGATGTTTCAAAGGGGGTGGCTTTGACGTTGTAACGGGACTTCTGATCAATACTTACTCCTCGGACAACTCTTTTGTTAGAAAACGCGCAATGGTATTGATTTGGGGTGAATTGCGCTTATTTTTCAGCGCGGCTGGGTTGGTCCCCTTATTATAGGCACCATTAATTCAGTCGGCACCCCTCCTTTTTTCCCCAGTTCCATGCGGCCACCATTCGTTCCATGATTGAACCACTCGAAGCACGGATTGCGCCTGCGATGGTCACCTCGACGCTCATCACGTATACCGACCTGGACGGGGACTTGGTGAAAGTGCGTTCCTCCAAGGCGGCTTTTACGGCAGCGGGAACTCTTTTTGTGTCGCCCGGCGGGGGAGGGGAGCAATTGCAGCTCTTGACTCTGGGTGCCGGCGCGGCCGGGGCGGTCATTACGATTACAGCAACGGTGCCACTCGGAGGATTGGGGGATGGATTTGTTAATGTCGGGGCAATCAATGCAGCCGGGGTCAACCTGGCATCGGTCACCATTCGCGGGGATCTTGGACAGATCGATGTGGGAAGCGGACACCCGACGATTGCGGCCCTCAAAACTTTAACGGTGAGTTCATTGGGTTTCTTTAGCGTCACCACCCAGGATGTCGGTGGGAATCTGACGAGCGATTTCATCGGGAACGTCGGCAAGATCAAAGTCATGGGCACCATGAGTGTCGCTTCCCTGCAAGCCACCGGAAAAATTGGGACCGTTACTGTGTTCGGTTCACTGGTCGGCGGGCTCGGCCTCGGGATGGATCACACCGGCGAGATCAATGCCATTGGCGGCCTCGGCGTCATTACCATTCGCGGGAGTATTATTGGCGGGGATGGCGAGTATTCGGGCCGGGTCGGCAGCGAAGGCAGGATCGGTGGAGTCAAAGTAGGCGGCTCGATTCTAGGAGGGGAAGGCACTCACAGTGGCGAAATTCATGCGGAGACAGGAATCGGCTACGTTAAAATCAAAGGCGACGTCAAGGGCGGCACTGGCGCACAGAGTGGCCGCATCGATTCCAATGACTCGATCAATCTCCTGACGATCGGCGGTTCGCTAATCGGCACCAAACATGACCAGACCGGTGAGATCCGAGTCAGCGATAATATCGATTTACTGAAAATCACCGGTGATATCCGCGGGGGCGGCTCGGACAGCGCTTTGGTTGATTCAGCCATAAAGGATACCGGATTCGTGAAGGCGGACTCGATCAAGGTGATCAAGATTGGCGGCTCGATCATTGCCGGGATCAACGACAGCGCGGGGACATTGATCAACAGCGGGGCCATCCGAATGGCGGATGAATTGGAGATCCTTACAATCGCAGGCAGTCTGATTGGGAATGTGAGCGCGCTCACCGGGAAATTGACGGCGGCAACAATCTCCGGGGAAGACGATGAATTTCATGATGCGAGCGCGAACAGCGATGTCGCGATTGTCCGAATCACGATTCTTGGTTCCGTCGAATACGGATTGATTCAAGCCGGCTATAACACGGATGGAGTCGGCGTGGATCCCGATGCCAAAATTGGGACAGTGATTGTTAAAGGCAATTGGATTGCTTCAAGCATGGTGGCTGGCATTCAGAGCACGAACACTTATTACGGTGACTCCGATTCGTCAGACTCGGTTATTCCTAATCCGCTGCTGCCGAAGGATCCGTTGTTCACGAACCCTTCGCGGATCGCGAGCATCACGATCGGCGGCCAGGTTCTTGGGACGCTGGCAGGCGGCGATAACTTTGCGTTCGCAGCCCAGAAGCTTGGCAGAATATCAATTGGCGGACGATTGCTGCCGCTCACTGCTGGGCTCGATGACTACACGATTTCAGTTGCGACTGGATCTGATGTGCGGGTCATTGAGTTCGCCCGCGAGACAATTCTGAGGTAATCAAACGGTTAAGCGGTTAAATCCCGACGATGCGGCCAATGGCGCTGGCGTAGCGATCCGGGATATGGTGGGCGCCTTCAACGCTCATGCCGAGATCGCGCAGGAGGCCGTCATGAATGGAGTAAACCCAGGCATGGACGGTGAGATCCTGGCCGCGCTCCCATGCGTCCTGGACGGCTGTCGTCTGGCAGACATTAACGACCTGCTCAATTGCGTTGAGCTCGCACATCCTGTCGGCTTGTTCCACCGGGTCGGCGATCGCATCCACAAATTGAATATGGCGGTTGTGGACGTCCTGGATATGCCGCAGCCAATTGTCGACCAACCCCATTTTCTCCCGGCGCAACGCAGCTCCGACTCCGCTGCATCCATGGTGTCCGCAGACAATGATATGTTTTACCCGAAGAACATCGACGGCGAACTGCATGACCGAGAGGCAGTTCAGGTCTGTGTGCACGACGACATTGGCGATGTTGCGATGCACGAAAATCTCACCCGGAAGCAGACCGGTGATTTGGTTTGCGGGAACCCGGCTGTCCGAACAGCCGATCCAGAGATACTCCGGAGATTGCTGGTGGGCCAGGTCGCTGAAGAACCCGGGCTCAAGCGCTGTGATCTTGCGCGCCCACTCGCGATTCCTGGAAAATAAATGATTAAGTGACGACACGGCGCGCGTTGTAAGCGGACCGGGAGGGCATCGCAACCCTCGAATGCATGGCGTTCAAGGAACTATCAATTTGATAAACCGAAACCGCTCATCGTAGCGCCCATGCGCGTGGGCCCGGCAACAGACCAGGCATGCGGATTTCCGGCG
>JAYUPM010000117.1:0-1923 GCA_043760145.1 Spartobacteria bacterium | reverse complement strand
GTCTGGCCTGGAACAAGAGGGGCCGCTTTCAGGATAAAGAACGAAGTCAGGGTCTTTGTAGTTACACCGCCGTCAATGGAAACCTTATCGCCTTTGCGACGGACCAACAACAAGGCGCCGTCGCTGTCCTGAACCCAAATCCCGCTGTTATTTGCAGTGGTAACGCTTGGCCCGGCAATCGATGCCACGAAGATCATCTTGTCGTTATCCGCGAGCCCGTAAGAAGTGAATTTCGTAAACTTTACCCCAATGGGGACCCCTGTGGGAGCGCCGACAAGCGACGGGATATTGCCGTCTTGAGCAATGCCTTGCCGGGCCACAACGCTCAATGCGCTTGGGGTTCCGGAGAAAAGGGTCACAAGGTTGCCGGAAGCTGCGCCATTGATTCCAGATTTCAGGGTCGCGCGGAATCCGACGATGTCGTTGTTATTGAGCACAGGATCGGAGAATGCGCTGAAATAGAACGGCGTGCCGACGTTGGCGAAACCTTCACGAGCCACGAGTTCCTCTGTGCCATCGGCGGCTTGCACCCAGATCCCGGAGTTACTGCTCGCCACGACAGGAACGGCCCCGGTGCCAGTCACAAGATTGCCGCGAAATGCAGTTACACCGTTGTCGTTGGTCGCCGGAAAACCGAAGCTTATGTATTGCGCATTGCCAGTCCCTGCGGCGGTGCCGGTCTTTTCTGCGACCACTGTGGTAGTCGCTGAGCGCACCGTAAGCAACCCGAGACCAGTGATCCCTGAGACAAAGGTGCTCACTACCTTGCCGGGTGTGATTTTCTTGATCTGGTCTGTCGCGCCGAGGGCGACCGTCGCGCCGAGGGTGACATACGCATTACCGGCAGCGTCAATAGCGACACCTTGCACGTCGCCGAGGTTGTCCGCCAACTTAGTCAATTTTTTATTGCCGTCAGGGACGATTACCAGGCGGCCGAAGTTCCGCGTATCAGTGGCATAAAGTGTGCCGGTCGAGTCAAAGGCGAGCCCGATTGGTTCTAGAATATCATCATTCCCAGGGGCCCCGCTGTCGGAATATGAAGAAACCACGCCAAGAGCAGTTATCTTGCTGATCGAATTGATAGCCTTGTTCGCAACGTAAAGATTGCCATTGGCATCCAGGGCAACGCCTTGCGGATTCGCCGCTGCAGGATAACCCACCCCGAATGGCGCAAACACCGTTGGGGCTGTAATCTTGATGACCTCCGAAGCGCCGGCGATCGCGGCATAAACATTCCCGCTCGCATCAACTGCCAACCCGCTCGGATTGTTTAATCCAGAGGCCATTATTACTGGTCCACCACCACCCACGGGATATTGGAGCACCCGGCCGTTCCCGGAGTCCGATACATACGCATTTCCATCCACATCGAAAACGACCGCAGTCGGGTTAAGGAGTCCGGTAATGGGATCGGTGATTACACCGGAAGACCCGACACGCTTGACGGTATCGGAGCCGGTGGAGGGGACAAAAAGGACATCAGCGCGGGCAGGGGAGAGGAGAGGGGTCAACCATGCGAGCAAGAGGGATGGATAAAGGATTTTGCGCATATTAAAGGAGATAAACCGCGAGTCCCGCCTCCGCAAGATAAAATATATATGCAGCTTTTCGATGCGGCCCGCTTGGCGGTCGAAGAAAAGGATGAATTATGAAAAGGAGACTCCCGCCATATAAAACTTTTCATCCTTCATAATTCATCCTTCATCCTTTTCTTCTCATGCCGCTCGATCTCAAGCGCCTCATCTCCACCCGGCTCGGCGAGAATTACTCGCTCCATAGCCAGCATCTCAACCGGACCCTGGTCGATGTCCAACGGATCATCGGGTTCGACAAAGTGTATGCCCGGGCCGAAGGCGCATGGCTCTACGACCGGGAGGGAGAGGCTTACCTCGATTTCTTAAGCGGCTATAGCGTCTTCAATAT
>JAYUPM010000116.1:0-1926 GCA_043760145.1 Spartobacteria bacterium | reverse complement strand
CGAGGGCGGCTGGAAGCCGCCCCTCCAGAAGAAACCATTGCGCCGCTCGGGCGCGGAAACGTAGAGTGGCCCCATGGTGCATACCGCCGAGGCTCCATGCAGCCCCTCGGATCCTATCGAGATCCAAAATCGTTACCTGAAAGCCTACCGCTGGATGTTGCTGGCGCGTGTGGTGGAGGAGAAGATCGCCAACCTCTATCGCGGCGGAAAAATTTTCGGCGGCGTCTTTCTCGGCAAAGGCCAGGAAGCCTTGAGCGCTTCGGTTGGAATGGCGCTGCGCAAAGGCGATATCTTTGCCCCGCTCATCCGGGACCAGGCCGGCCGCCTCGCTTTTGGCGAACCTCTCATCGATTGCGTTCGCACTTACATGGGTTCCCGTCTTGGGCCAATGCGCGGCCGCGATGGCAATGTCCACCGGGGCCGGCCGCGCGACGGCATCCTTCCAATGATCAGTCATTTGGGGGCGATGATCCCCACTGTCGCCGGCTCCCTTATGGCCCGGCGGTTCCAGGGAATTGAGGGAACTGTCGGGGCAACGTGCATCGGCGAAGGGGGCACATCAACCGGGGCATTCCATGAAGCATTGAACCTCGCTGCGGTTGAGCGGCTCCCACTGGTGATCGTGGTGGCTAATAATCAATACGCTTATTCCACGCCAAACTCGCGCCAGTTTGTCTGTCGCGATCTGATCGACAAGGCCATCGGCTATGGAATGGATGGCCATTCCGTGGATGGCACCGATCTTCGCGCCTGCCTCAAAGTCGTTGGAAATGCCGTCGATCAAGCCCGGTCCGGCCGCGGCCCACAGCTCGTCGTTGCCTCTCTCCTGCGCCTCGCTGGTCATGGTGAACATGACGATGCCCATTACATCGATCCCGCGCTGCGCGATTCGCACCTCGGCCAGGACTGCTTGAAAGTCGCCGAAGCCCATATCCTGAAATCTGAGATGGCCACTCGCGCAACTCTCGATGAGTGGCACGAAGATGCCGTGCAGCAGACCGAGGACGCCGTTGCCACCACCGTCCGCGAAGAGGCTCCCGATCCCAACCAGGAGGATTGGTGCGCATTGGCCACACGCCATTTGCGCGAAAGCTAAAAGCGCCCGTTCTCCAACCCTCGCCCGCGACTTTCCAATTTTACTTTGATTACTTACCTCGAAGCCATTCGCGAAGCCCAAGCCACGGCCCTGCGCGACGATCCCCGAGTCTATATTTACGGACAGGACATCGGGCAATTCGGCGGCGCTTTCAAGGCAACCAAGAATCTCGCCCAAGAGTATCCGGGCCGCGTCCTCGACTCCCCATTGAGCGAGGACGCCATCATCGGATCGGCCATCGGCGCGGCTTACGAAGGGATGCGGCCGATTATCGAAATGCAATTCGCCGATTTTTCGACGATCGGTTTCAACCAAATCGTCAACCACGCCGCGACGATGCATTGGCGCACCCAGCTCCCCTGCCCCATCACCATTCGCCTACCCAGTGGCGGGACGGCAGGCGGCGGACCTTTTCATAGTCAAAGCATGGAAGCGCTTTATGCCCATTACCCCGGCTTGATTGTGATGACACCCGCCACCGTCGAAGACGCTTACAGCATGCTTCTGGAGGCGGTTGCCATCGATGACCCGGTCATTTTTTGCGAACACAAATACCTCTATTACCATCTCAAGGCGGAAGGTCTGCCGACTGAAGCGATGCCGACTGGCAAAGCCCGCCTGGCCCGGGCCGGACGCGATGCCACGATCGTGACTTACAGCGCCATGGTCCACGAATCGCTGGCCGCCGCGGAAGAATTGGCCGCCGAAGGTTGGGAAATCGAGGTCGTCGATCTGCGCTCCATCAAACCCCTCGACACCGATACCGTCCTCGCATCAGTGGCGCGGACCGGACGGTTGCTCGCAGTCGGCGAAGCTTTCCCATGGGGCGG
>JAYUPM010000115.1:0-1926 GCA_043760145.1 Spartobacteria bacterium | reverse complement strand
TCAGGGAGGTTTCCACGGAATCGCCTTCATGCCAGCCCCGCAGGACGCCGGCGGTAAAAGCATCACCAGCACCGGCGGCTCCTTTGATGTAGCCTTCAGGCAGGCGGACGCTCCCATGTTCGTGCCATGATCCGTCGCGGCCAAGGGCGCAGGCGCCCTCCGGGAAATGCACAACCACCCGTTCGCGGACGCCGCGTTCGATGAGCACGCGCATAGCTTCACGAAGGGCGATGCGATCAAGGGTGTCACCCGTTCGAATCGTGTGGCCCGTGACCCGGCCCGCTTCGAACTCGTTCATGATGCAAAGATCCGTGAATGGGAGCGCTGGATTGACAATCTTAGCAAAGCGATCGCCTTCTTCACTGACGAGGTCGATGGACGTTTTAAGACCCGCTTCCTGGGCGCGGTTGAGGAGCTCGGCCGCGACCGTGCCGTGGGTTGGGCTGGCTGCATCAAGGCCATCGAGCAATAGCAAATATCCGAGGTGAAAAATCCGGGCCCGGGTTTCCGAGAAATCGAAATGTTCCGCATTGAGCAATGCGTTGGCGCCACGGGCATGAAAGAAGGTGCGGCGTCCCGAGCTTTGGATCGTCATGACATCGGTGTAGCTGGTGGGGGCGGCCGTTGTTTGCCGGAGCTGGGAGGTGCCGATTCCGAGGCGGACGCAATCATCGAGGATGCTTTGGCCATCGGGATCGCAGCCGACCAGGCCAGCGGCTTCCAATGGGAAAGGGGCTCCAATTAAAGCCAGGTCAACCAGGACATTGTATGGGGAACCGCCGGTGCCGCGTGAGCTGCCAAGAATATTTGCCAGCGCATCCTGTGAGGGCCACGTGTCGATGATTTTTACATGGTCAATAATCCAATTGCCCCCGGCGAGAATTCCGTTGCGTTGAGAAGCCATAAAGTGGAGCGAAGAAAGCACAGGTTCCGGGCGCGCGGACAAGCGTTAAAACAACGCGGGCTGGCGCTTTTTGGCGGGCCCGGTCGAGAACCTCCGGTCTTCCGGGCTCCGATCAATGCTTGTCGCCCATCCACTTGTTCGCCATAACCGCGCCCGCCAATGATTTCGTTGCAACATACCCTTGAAAAGAGCGCCAGTATTAGCGGCGCCTCGCTGCATACCGGAGAGCAGGTCACCCTCACCTTAAACCCCGCGCCCCCGGGACACGGATGCAAATTCCGGCGCATGGATTTGCCCGACCAGCCGGTGATCGACGCGCGGATCGAGCATGTGAAAACGGTGGAACGCTCGACCACGATTGCCGAGGGGAGCGTGAAGGTCCACACGATCGAGCACATTTTAAGCGCCCTCGCGGGAATGGGGGTCGATAACGCGCTGATTGAAATGGATGCCAATGAGCCTCCAATCGGCGACGGCAGCGCCCGGCCTTATGTCGAGCTGATCAAGAAAGCGGGGATCTGTGAGCAGGCGGCGACCCGCGCCGTTTTTGAAGTAAACGAGATCATTCATCTCGAATCAAAAAGCGGTTCGCTGATGACCATCGTCCCCGACTCGGTTTTTCGCGTCACCTGCACCCAGGTCGGACCCGAAGGCCGGTTCACCCAGTTTTATTCGACCGAGATCACGCCCGAGATTTACGAAAAAGAAATCGCTCCCGCCAGGACCTTCGTTTTTTACGAGGACGTCAAGCCGCTCATGGACAAAGGGCTGATCAAGGGAGGGAGCCTCGAAAACGCGGTGGTGGTTCGCGGCGACTCGGTCCTGAGCAAAGAGCCGTTGCGGTTCCCCGAGGAATTCGCCCGGCACAAGATCCTCGATATCATTGGCGACCTGTCGCTCTTTGGCCGGCCAATCCGGGGACATGTGATTGCGGTGAAACCAGGTCACGGGCCCAATACGGATCTTGCCCGGACGCTGGCCCGGCAGTTTGCCAAGGCAATGGCATTGGTGCCGCCGTCGGT
>JAYUPM010000114.1:0-1929 GCA_043760145.1 Spartobacteria bacterium | reverse complement strand
CCTTCAAGACTTGGGCGCTGGTGATGCTCATGAAAAAGATCAGCAGCACCAGAAGCACATCGACCATCGGTGCGATCTGGAACTCCGGTTCCCCGTCTCCGCCTCCACCTCCGCCTCCCATACTAGAATGTCCTCCGGTTTATCATGAACGGCTCTGTTGAGATTCTTGGGCGGTCCACCACTCGGGATCCGCGGCATAAAGCTCTTCGTCGCCGATGTGGACGCCGGCGAGCTTGTCATATGGCATCTTGCGCAGCAACCCGGCCATTGTGTCCTGGATATCGTGCAAGACCTTGGCCGCGCGATTGCGCAGGAAATAATAGGCACCGAACGCCGGGATCGCGATGAAGAGACCGCTCGCCGTCGCCACGAGCACTTCACCAATTGCCGCGGAAAGTGAGGAGGGATCGCCAATGCCCTGGCTGCCGAGCACAGCAAACGCCCGGATCATTCCTGTAACCGTGCCGAGTAGCCCGATCATCGGGGCACAAACGCCAATCACCGAAAGATAACTGATCGAGGTTTGCATTCGTGAATTCTCCTTCGCCATCTCCGCCATGATCCCTTCCTCCACCGCGCTCTTTCCTTCGCCCAGCAAACTAACCGCGACCCGGCAGACGCTGGAAAATGCAGAGGGGTTGGCTTTGCAATAAGTGTAGGCCTCAGGGTATTTGCCGGCCCGGAAAAATTTACGCACTGCTTTCAGTTGATTCGCAGGGAGCAGCTTCTTGGGACTGGTCACACGGATGATCCCATCGCCGATAAGATAAAGCGTGAGAACCGAACAGAGGCCAATGGGGATCATCACCCAGCCGCCTTCCTTGATCTGTTCCCATAGCGATTTGGAGTGGATGGCGGGCGCCTTGTCGTCAGCGGGTTTGGCGTCTTCGGCCCAAACGTGGGGGCCGGCAAAGAGCACACCGGCGGCGAGTGCGATAAGAAGTCTGGTTTTGAGTTTCATGTGTTTTGGATGGAAGGGCGCGGATTATTTTGGATCGGCAAGGGCCTTCTCGCGCCGGGCGATCTTCTCAAGCTCGGCCTCCACCTGTTTGGCTTCGGTCGAGTTGGGATAAGTCTTGCGGAGTTCGTTGAGAGTCTCTTTGGCCACCGGGAAATCGTCCATCCCGAAGTGCGCCCGTCCGCGCCCAAGCAGCGCCTGCGGGAGCAGCACTTTCTCGCCCGGATACAAAACCGGCACCTGCAGAAAAGCGAGGACCGCCTCCTCCCATTCCTTCGCAGCGAGAAGGCATTGTCCTTTAACCACAAAAGCCGGGGCCCGTGTCCCAGGATCCTTGCTCTCCTTGATGACGGGCTCGATGAGAGCGAGTGCGCGCGCGTGATTTCCTTTGCGTGCGAAGCCCGCAGCGATTTGCACATTTGCTGCGCGCGCGGTCTCTGGATTGGTCGCCGCGCGGGCGATCTGTTCAGCCAGCGGATCGGCTTCGCTCCCGCGCCCGATGCTTGCGAGTGCCTGCACCTTGAGCAGCGCGGCATCCGCCCACCAACTCCCCGGGGCATCGCGGAACCCCTCATAATACTTCACCACCGGCTCGAGCTGCGTGAGCGCCTCCGCGCCTTTGCCCTGCGCAATCAATTCGGGCGTCGTCTTGAGCTGCGCGGGCTCGGGAAACTCGAGCTTCGCGATTTGCGCAATCGGATAACCGAGGTCACCCATTTGCGCGGGTTTTCCCGCTTCCCCACCCGGAAGCGCAACGGTCGCAATAATCGTGTCGCCCTGGCGCCGGAGCCCTTTGGTCGCGATAATCTTCCCGTCTTTCATCACGATGGTCTGGGCCCCTCCCGTGCATGCAAGCGCAAGTAGCATCACAATCGTTCTCATGCCGCCCCTCCCCATTCACTCAGCAATTTTTTCGCCTGCGCGGATTCCGAGTAATCCTTGAGCTTCTCATTGCGCAGCATCTCCTGGAG
>JAYUPM010000113.1:0-1931 GCA_043760145.1 Spartobacteria bacterium | reverse complement strand
GAAACATCGCCAGAATTGTTTGAGTTATTTGGCGAGTTTATTAGGAAGAGGCGCAAGAGCGGAAAGCCATCCTTTGTCTGTTTCGAGCCGCCGCCGCTTGATTTCCAGATTTGTGTCACCTGGGCCCTTGATCTCCATCGAGCAACGGTGACGGCTGGTTGTGCGATGGCGTGCCAATTTAGACAGGAAAGAATCATGTTTCCCGCATACCGGAAAGCACTGCAGAGAGTTGGCCTTAAGCACCCCAAGAACGCCCAGATAACCGCTCACAATCTCGGCGAACACGATCCCGGGGCGATCATGTATATCGAAGCGATTTGCAAAGAAGCGGGTTCCACGAGCGATAATCGGGTGAAGGCGACCACATCAGGAAAAGGGCGGTTAGAGCGGTTCGATGACCAGTGAGAAATCTGGGACAGGAATGAATTAAATTTGTCCCACGATTAGGGAAAAGCGAAGCGGGTAAGTCGTGGGGTCGTGAATACATCACCACTACACACACCGGGAAGTCTAGATACCACGCATCTGGACGGATTGCTTGATAAACGCGGAGTCGCCAAACTCCTGAACACCTCTACGCGCACCGTGGATAATTGGATGCGGCTCAAACGCCTGCCTTATCTCAAATGCGGCGCGATGGTTCGCTTCCGCTGGAGCGACGTTCTCGAACACCTCGGACAATATCGCGTGAACTAAGAGGACAAATCAAAAGGCCGTTCCCGCCCTGACAAGATTGGAAAACGGCCCTTTGAAAAACGAACATGAGAACAATCTCAAAAAACGGGGAAGATGGCAATGAAAGCATTTTCGACGTTGAACTTGCTTGCTGGAAAAACGTTACCGCCCAAAAGCCAACTAACTTTTCACTGTCTGCAATCCTCGATCAAATCGAGTTTGGACAATTTAAAACTGAGATCCGCGAGGTTCGACTGGCTCTGCAAAACAATGGCGCGAGGGCTTACAAAGACGCCAAGAATCGACTGCCAGCGTTCTGTATCAGCGGGAGTGCGAACAGCCGGAAATCGATGTTGGCCCATTCCGGCCTGCTCCAGGTTGACCTTGATCATCTTGGAGAGCGCCTTCCCGAGATTCGGAAGCGGATGGAGAGCGACTCTCATGTCGCGTTCTGCTTCGTATCCCCGAGCGGTGATGGGCTAAAGATCGGGTTCAGAATTCCCGCCGATCCCGACCTCCATCCGAAAAGTTTCCAAGCGGTGGAGGCTTATTTCCAGACCGAGCACGGAATCACCATTGATCCGGTCACCAAAGATCCTCTTCGCTTATGCTTCTTCTCCTTCGATCCCCAGCTATATCGGAATCAAAATGCTGTGGAATTGGCCGTTTTGAGGATGAGAAATGGTGATTCTTCTTCTTCTCCATCTTCCCTTTTTCCTCTGAATTCTCTGAATTCTCTGGGTTCTCTAAGTTCTCTGGGTTCTCTAACTACGGAGAAGGATGTAGAAGAAATCACCCTTTTTGACCCGGCCCCGATCCTCGCCGCATTCGCTCAGTCCAACCCGTCCTTAGCAGCACTCTACCAACAGCTAATTGGGAAACGGCAGCGACCAAAACGTAGGGAGCGAAATCAATGCGCGGTTGATCTCGCCACGTTTCTCTTCCGGGCTGTAAGCGAATCCGCGGCAATGAAGATGATCGGCGTTTGGTATGATTGCTATGCCCCGGGCAAATTTGCAGACAGTCGGGCGCAGCATGTCTTGGACGCGAAACGCCATTGGGACGCGGTGCTCAGGAATTACCCGGCCACCCTATCCGCTCACGAACGCGCACAATATTCTGCCATTAAAGACCCTCGACTCATGTCTGCCTTCCGCATTTTTCGGGCTCTTGCGTTACGGGATGACCCTGCTCTGCCACCACCCGTTTTCCAGATGAGTTGGAAAAGCCTCTCCACAAGGCTTTCGGTTTCCTCC
>JAYUPM010000112.1:0-4673 GCA_043760145.1 Spartobacteria bacterium | reverse complement strand
TCTGCGCCAATCTGCGTCATCTGCGGTTAAAAAGTTCTCCTCTGTGGGATCAGTCCATATCCCGGGATCGAGTTTCGACGATTAGTTTTTGGTCTTTGGCTTTTAGCTTGGTAGTGGAGCATGCCGTTCTCGCTGCCTGGAGGACGAGGGACGAAGGACGAAGGACGAGGACGAGAAAAGCCGCCCTCTGTCACCCTACCCCCCCCTACCTTGTCTTCGTGAGCAGATTCCTGCCCGTCATCTCAACCGGTTGCGCCACGCCAAGAAGCGCAAGGAGCGTGGGCGCGATATCGGCCAGAATGCCGTCCTCGCAATGCATCTCTCCGGCATCGGCGGCCACATAAATAAAATGCACAAGGTTGGTGGAGTGCGCGGTGTTTGGGGATCCGTCGGCGTTGCGCATCTGCTCACAATTCCCGTGATCGGCGGTAAGCAGAAGCTTGCCTTCCAGCGCCAGGGTTTTTTCGACGATCTGACGGACAGCGTCATCGATAACCTCCACCGCCTTGATCCCGGCCTCGACCACACCGGTGTGCCCAACCATGTCGGGGTTGGCGAAATTGAGGATGACCAGGTCGAACTCCGCGAGCCGCGCAAGCACGTTGCGCGTGACTTCCGGGGCACTCATCTCCGGCTTGAAATCATACGTCGGCACATCCTTGGGCGATGGCACGATGACCCGTTCCTCACCGGGGAACGCGATCTCGATGCCCCCGTTAAAAAAATAAGTCACATGCGGATACTTTTCCGTCTCCGCGATCCGCAGTTGCTTGAGCCCGGCGCGGCTCACCACTTCCCCCAGAATATTGGCCAGCGATTGCGGCCCGAATGCAACCGCGCATTCATACCCCTTGAAGTATTCCGTGAGCGTCACGTAATGAATCGCGGGGGTCACTTCCCGGTCGAACCCGTCAAATTCCGGGCGCAAAAAGGCGTCGCTCAACTGCCGGGTCCGGTCCGCGCGGAAATTGAAAAACAAGACGACGTCGCCATCGCGAATGCGCTGCTGGTTTCCGTGCGAGAAGATCAACGGTTGCAGAAACTCATCGGTCTCGCCCCTGGCATAGCGGGCCGAGATCGCGGCACTTGGCATGAGCTCGGTCTGCTCGCCACGTCCGAGGACAATTGCATCCCATGCGAGCTTGTTGCGCTCCCATCGTTTATCGCGGTCCATTGCGAAATATCGTCCGATCGCCGTGGCGATTTTGGCGCCCGTATGCGCGAGCCCTGCCTGGAGGACGCTTAGAAAATCCGCGCCGCCCGTCGGTGAAGTATCTCGCCCATCCGTGATCGCATGGACAAGGATCTCTCCCACCCCCGCGGCATGGGCGACGGCGGCGAGCGCGATCAAATGATTCTGATGACTGTGCACGCCCCCATCGGAAACCAATCCCAGCAGATGCAACCGACTCCCGGCAGCCTTTGCATAAGCTTCCCGCAGGATCTGGTTGGTCCCAAATTCTCCATCGAGGATCGCTTTGTTGATCCGGGTCAGGTCCTGGTAAACGATCCGGCCCGCGCCCAAATTGAGGTGACCTACTTCCGAATTGCCCATCTGTCCCTCAGGAAGTCCAACGTCCATCCCGCTGGCGCTCAATCGGCTCTGTGGATAAGCCGCATACAGCGCATCATGAAATGGAGTGCGCGCCAGCAAAGTGGCGTCGCCATTGGCTTCCGCGGCAGCGCGCCCGCCGGGGTTCACTCCCCAGCCATCGCGAATAATCAGGACTACGGGCTTGCTCATGGAATTGAGAATGCGGGCTTCGTAACGAGGGATGGGTCAGATCATCCCGAGCTTCATCTTTCCCGCCTCGCTGATCATCGCCTGGTTCCATGCAGGATCCCAGACCAGCTCCACCTCCGCCTCACTCACACCGGGAACCCCAAGAACTTTCTGTTTGGCCTCGGCGGCAATCGTCGGCCCCATGCCGCAACCGGGAGCCGTCAGAGTCATCTTCACATCGACCCGGGTGCCTGCCCCCGGCCGCGGCGTGATCAAACAATCATAAACCAACCCGAGATCGACGATGTTCACGGGAATCTCCGGGTCGTAGCATGTCCGAAGCTGGTCCCACACTGCTTTCTCCTCCACCGGCACATCCACTGCCCCGTTCGGAATTTCCGTTGCGACGCTTTCCAACCCGAGGGCATCGGCGTTTCCATCGGTAATTCGAGCCAGTCCCGCATCGGTTGCGATCGTGTAACTCCCTCCCAATGCTTGTGTGATTAAAACCGTGGTGCCGGCCTTTAATATAAACGTCTCACCGCTCGGGATTCGGATCGCTTCGCAATCGCGCGAGAGCTGTTTTTCAGTATTTTCGTGCATGAATAATAATTAAGTTTTTGGGAGCATCTTCACCCTGGCCGGGGCTGTCACCGCAAAGTTCCCAAGGAGTGTGCCTTCCACTTTGGGCAAGGAGCTGACGGCAGGCTGCACAGAATCGGGCTGGAGGGCCGAACGCAAGGCTCCTTCCACCAATTGGGCGCAATGAATTTTCATCGGAGGCAATGCCCCGAGGGGTGCGGCCAGGTCGGCCCCTGAAAAGGCCAGGGCCTCAGCCACGGTTTTCCCGGCGATCAACTCCGTGGCAACACTCGCCACCGCAATCGCCGTCTGGCACCCGAAAGTTTGGAATGTCGCCCGATCTATCACCTTCTGCCCAGTCGCGTCCTCCTTGAACTTCACCCACATCCGGAGCATATCGCCGCACTCGACGCTCCCCGCTGTGCCAACCGAATCGGCATTCTGCATTTCACCAAGGTTCTTCGGATCCTGGATCGCGTCGTGAATCCGTTTTTGAAGGTCATCGGTCATAAGGAATTATTCGAGTTCATACCGGGGTAAATTGGGATCCGCCTCCACGCTCCATGCGTCCATGCCACCACGCACGCTTTTGGCATTGGTAAACCCGTGGCCTGCGAAGTAAGCGGCCGCATCCATGCTGCGCATCCCCTTGTGATCAATGATTGCAAGCAGCCCATCATGGTCCCAGTTCGCCACGATCTCATTCATGAGCTCCTGCGTGAAAAACGTCGCGCCTTCAATGTGCACCGCATCGAATTCTTCCCGGGTCCGGACATCGAGCAGGCGGGTGCAAGGATCGGACTTGAGCAATGCTGCGAGGTCAACGGGATCGATCTGATTATGCCGGTCACTCTCGTGACTTTGGAGGATATGGGCCGCGGCTTCCTCCACCGGCACATTCTCATTTCGGGCACAGACCTGGGCGAGGGTTTCCTCGGGGGAAAAACCGCAGCTTGAGCAGCCGCCAATGTGGTATCGGCGGAAAAGCGCCCGCTGGGCCCCTGGAAACTGGACAAGGAGTTCGCGCATCGTAACGCTTGGATCGATCGTGTCGGTCGTGGACATGGCCCAAACCGTAGCGCGTGAATCTCCATGTGACAACGCCCGCGCTTGACGCATCGCTTCCGGCGCTGAGTATAACCCCCGGATGCGTTTTCAAACTCTTTACGAAGGCCGGGCGATTTTTGCCGTGATCATTGGCATTGCCGCCGTCGCCCTCATCCTTCACTGGACATGGCTCATCGTCCTCGCCGCGTTGCTCTTTATTTTTTGCATCAATTTCTTCCGCGACCCGGACCGGGCAACTCCAGCCGATCCCAATCTTGTCATTTCAGCCGCCGACGGGACGGTCACGGACATCCTTGAAGTCGATGAAAACGAGATCCTAAAGACGCGCTGCAAACGCGTCGGCGTTTTCCTTTCCGTGTTCGATGTGCACGTCAATCGGGCGCCCATTGAAGGAAAGATCATTTTCGTTAAACATTACCCCGGCCTTTTTCTCGACGCCCGGCACTTGGAATGTTCCGTAAAAAATGAGGCGATGGGCTGGGCTTTTGAAGGAGCCACCGCAACCCTTTTTGTCCGGCAAATTACTGGCGCCATCGCCCGCCGGATCGTCCCATGGTCCAAGATCGGCGATACCGTCGCCAAAGGCCACCGATTCGGAATGATCCGATTCGGTTCCCGCACTGAAGTCTATCTTCCCCTTAATAGCGAAATCACTGTCCAAGTCGGCGACAAAGTCCTCGGCGGCCAGACCGTGATCGCAAAACTCGCATAAACCATGGCTCAAGACGGCGATCCCAAGATTTATCTCCTGCCCAACCTGATGACGGCAGGCAACCTGTTCTGCGGGTTCGCCGCGACTCTGAAAATCCTCGAGGGCGCCCTCGTCCAGGCCAGCGCTGCAAAGGATCCTGCCTCCATGGCTTTGGCCGCAGACCTCGCCGCCAACAAGTTTCATATCGCCATCCTGCTCATCCTCGCCTCCTGCATCTTCGACATGCTCGACGGACGCCTCGCCCGCTTTGGCGGCAGCGAAAGCCCCTTCGGTCGCGAGTTCGATTCCCTTGCCGATATCGTTTCCTTCGGAGTCGCCCCGGCCTTCATGGTCTATCGCATTGTCCTCCACGAGTTCGCCCAAACCGGTTGGATCATTGCTTCCATTTATCTCATCTGCGGCGCGCTTCGCCTCGCCCGGTTCAATTGCCTTGCCGCCGCCAACAGCGCCGCTGCCAACAAGGAATTCCGCGGGTTTCCAATCCCCGCGGCTGCCGGCCTCATCGCCTCGCTCACCTTGTTTATGCTTTGGCTCGCCGAAGGTGAACGCCATATCGGCAATTGGAAATGGGTTCTGCCACCGCTCCTC
>JAYUPM010000111.1:0-1934 GCA_043760145.1 Spartobacteria bacterium | reverse complement strand
CAATACACTCAACCACACCTGGGGCCGGGCACTGGGTGACCAGGTCCAAAGCGCGATCACGGCCGGCGATGCAGTTGTGGTGGAGAACCTATTCAAGGAATACACAGCAGGCGGCTATTTTCTTGGGGCCAATACCGATACCAGCGGTGATGCAACGATCCTGGAAAAGTATGCGCGCTTCAACGCAAGCCGCTGGAAAGCACTCCCTCCGGAAAAGCGGCTGGATCCCGACGGAATCAAGATCGCGAAAGAAGCGTTTGGGGTATTGCTCGATCACAACAATGCATTCCGGTTTTATTCGGATCTCCATCGAGAGCGCCCCGAGGTTTACGGCGAAGAGCTCCTGAATCTCGCCAACACACTCCTAAAAGCGGAGGCCTTTGCCCCCGCATTCAACGCATTCTCGGCCTCCAAGTCCGCGCTGAACCGGCATTGGCGGCCCGGCCAAAAGTCGTCACTGGATTACAAGGCGGAGAAGGAAATGCACGAGGCGATCGAAACGAGGGTTGCGACTCTTGGGGTCATGATCGCCCGGGAGATGATGCGAGATCCGCGAAGTGTCCTGTGTGCTTCCCCGCCCCGGACTTTCCTAATGACGACGATCGGCCAGGTCAATTCGCCCAAGGACCGGGCTGTTCTCTACCAGGAATGTCTGCGCATTGACGTGGAGAGTTTCCTCAAATTTACAGAGCCATTATTGCGCTTTGATCTTTCCAAGATCGCCGATGGTTCGCTCCCATACGAGGAACGCAGTCAGATCTCCGAACTCCGGCATGCTGCGCGCCGACTGGAGCAGCGGATTTCGCGGGAACTCACGCCGCAGATCGTGCAGAACATGCTGGCGGATCCGGGCGCGGACTTTTTGAAAGATGTGCCGATGAGAGCCGCCGTGGAAGTGGAACGGCGGATGCCTCCAAACACGCCCACCGATCGCGTGGCGGCGGTCAAACGCGATCTCCTTCAGAAGCTTGCCAGGGAACAGCCCGAGCTTTCGCCGATCGCTTTACCTCCGGCATTTATCGAACGGCGGATGCGGGTGATTGCCCTCGACGGTGTTGCGGGAATGGAAAGTGGAAATCGCGAGCAATCATTTCGGGAGTTGCGCGAGGTGCTGCGCTCGCGCGAGTTGCCTGAGCTGAATACGGCGGTGCAAAAAGCAATCCAACAAGTGCTCTTGCAAAGCCGCAAAAAGGAGAGCTTCGAAGCACTCATTGAGATTGCCGGCTTTTATGGAAGCGAGTTCGGAGCAACGCTGGACAAGGATCCGTTTCGCAACGAATTCCGCCAATGCCTGGAGTCGAGCGCGGTGAAATTCAAGACGGATACTCCGATGAAATATGTGTTTGTGCAGGCGCTGCTCGCGTCGAGTTTCCCGAATGAACAGATCGGCAAAACGGCCCAGAAGGAGACGATCAAACGCGCGTTTGAGTTGGTCGCGAATGTGCAACTCGCGCGCGAAAAGACCGAGTTGACAATGCCCTCCGGCATTCCGGATTGGTCAACGGTTGCCGTCGATAACTCCACCGAATACCATATCCTGGTTGTGTATGACGGGCCGGAGCGGTTTGCCTTGCTCTGCAACCCATACAGGAAAGGGAGCTTCGTCCTCAAAAACGGGGCCTATCGAATCGCGGTCCTGACGCCGATTGGAAATATCCGCCCATACCGCGCGGAACGGGCCCTGGCGAATGAACATGTTTTGGCGGAATACTTTATATCGCGGGGCAACCAATCTGAGTCAAACCGGTCGAGCCAGGCCACCGGCGTTTACACTTTGCTAAGAACAACCAATGAACTGCCATCCATCGCAGTTGATCCAACCACCGGCATGTTTATCTTGATTCTATAAGGGGTTGCGGGTGGTTTTCACAGGAGGTCGATTGCGAGTTTTTGCCGACGACCCCGGGAAGTGACACCTCATATTTTTCCACAGA
>JAYUPM010000110.1:0-1935 GCA_043760145.1 Spartobacteria bacterium | reverse complement strand
TCAGCGGTTAGGGCGTTCCAGTTTTTCCTCCCCCATCAGCGCGATCCCGGTTTCGGTAAACCGAATCTGCCGTTGCCGCAAGAGCGCCCCCAAGGCTTGTTTGAACGCTTTCTTGCTCGCGCCAAATGTCTCGCGGATTGCTTCCGGTGAACTCTGATCGTTGAACTCCAATGGGCCCCCGTTCGCTTTCAAGGCCGCCAGAATTTCGTCGGTCAACGGAGCGATCCGCTTGTATCCGGCCCGGTCAAGGCTCAGATCGATCTTCCCGTCCTCGCGGATGGCCCGAACAAACCCGGGTATTCTCTGGCCGATCTGTAGCGGACCAGCCAGCTCGCCTTCATACAACAAACCCCAATGCGCCTGGTTTATAATCGCCTTGAATCCCATTGGCGTCTGTTCGGCAATTAGGAGCTGGACCGACTCTCCTTCTTTGTAATTCGGGATCGTCAGGTCAACAAACCGATTGAGCCGCGAGCTGGCAATGAGTCGCCCGGTTTTCGGATCAATCGCCACCGCAACCACGACCCAATCCCGGGCCCTGACCCGCCTAGCCTGTTCGCGAATTGGCAGGAGCAAATCCTTGCTCAACCCCCAGTCGAGAAACGCGCCCACCGCTGGATTAACGCTCACGACCTGGAGCAATGCAAACTCCCCAACCATTGCGTGGGGATATTCGGTGGTCGCCACCAATCGATCCTCCGAATCGCGATAAATGAAAACGTCAAGCTTATGTCCCGGGGCGTTGCCTTTTAAAATATAACGCTTCGGGAGCAGGATTTCCCCGAGCTCACCGCCATCGAGATACAAACCCTGCACGGTTTCCCGAACGATCCGCAGAATGTTACGTTGCCCAATTGCCGCCATGATTGAGGGAGCCTAGACCGCGGAGCACGGATGAAGCGAGGGGAGAAGATGGGGAGATTGAAAATTGCCAATTAAAAACACAGGCATCCCATAGGAAGTCGGGAGAAAGGCAGGAAGATTTGGGGTGAAAATATTTTCTTACCTATAATTTTCCTGCCTGCGTTCCCAAAAAATCCATCATTGAACCCCTTATGGAAGCCTCTCACTGGGTCCGCAGATTGCGCAGATTCTCGCAGATGACCGCAGATCCTAAACCCCGGAAGCGGACGCCATTAGGATTCAAGCGTTTTGAACGTCGGCCTTGCCCGATCTTCATCTGAGGAAATCTGCGGTAATCTGCGTAATCTGTGGAAAAATGTGAGGTGTCATTTCCCGGGGTCGCCGGCAAAAACTTGCAATCGACCTCTTGTGAAAACCACCCGCAACCCCTTATAGAATCAAGACTCCCGCCCCATTTTTTCCACCCTGTGGGATGGTAGTGATTTCAATTAGCATTTTTCGATTACCCATCCGCCTCCATCAATGAGTGGGAGCACATCCTGTCTCTCGTCTTCCCCTCCCCGAATTTTCAATTTTCAATTTTCAATTAGCATTTTTCAATTGCCCATCCGCCAATGAGTGACTCCCCCTCCAACAACCCCCTTCACGGCGTCACCTTGGAAATGATCCTCATCCGGTTGGTTGAACAATATGGGTGGGAAGAGATGGGGTATCGGATCGAGATCCGCTGTTTCAATGTGAACCCGAGCATCAAATCGAGTTTGAGTTTTCTTCGCAAAACGCCCTGGGCCCGCAAAAAAGTCGAAACGCTTTACCTCGATTCTCTGTAAGCAATCCTTGGTTTGTAGTTCCGCATTTATGCGGCACGGGTGACGACACAACACATCACAGCCCGGCTGAAGCCCAATGCCTTTAAGGATTCGAAAACAAATAGCTAAGCAAAACCCGCATCTGGCCTGGCGCGGGTGCCCTCTAAGCATTACCCACATCTTTGGCTGCGGGTGTGCTGCCCATCGCGAAGCGATGCCTGCTGCGTAGCGCAGGTTTCCAAACCTGCCGTGTCGCAGGCTT
>JAYUPM010000109.1:0-1935 GCA_043760145.1 Spartobacteria bacterium | reverse complement strand
CGAATCCTGATGACGTCCGCTTCCGGGGCTTGGTATCTGCGGTCATCTGCGAGAATCTGCGCAATCTGCGGACCCAGTGAGAGACTTCCATCAGGGGTGCAATGATGGATTTTTTTGGAACGCAGGCAGGAAAATGTTTCCACCCCAAATCTTCCTACCTTTCTTCCGACTTCCTATGGGATGCCTGTGATTGAAAAATGAAAATTTAGGGAGGGGAGAACGCTGGGTATGGCTCGCTAGCGTCCCTCCAATTTTCAATTTTCAATTTTCAATTTGCATTTTTCAATCGCCCCACTCGGTTCTGATTGAAGCAGCCCCGCCCATTTTTCCGCTTTCCCGCCCGGCGCGGGCCGCGTAGACAAAACCCCCACATCATGTTTACACGCTCTGCATCGCAGCCTATTTCGGTGGTAACAGGAGGAGCCGGCTTCCTCGGATCCCATCTTTCGGACCGCTTGCTAAAGGAAGGGCATCGAGTCATCGGGCTCGACAATTTCATCACGGGGAACGGCGCGAATATTGAGCACCTTGCCGGAAACGAGGATTACAAGTTCATCAAGCAGGATGTCTCCAACTACATCTTCCTGCCGGATGACGTGGATTTTATTTTCCATTTTGCATCGCCGGCGAGCCCGATTGATTACCTTGAGCACCCGATCCCGACATTGAAAGTGGGGGCCTTGGGGACGCACAACACGCTGGGCCTGGCCAAGGAGAAGAAGGCGACATTCCTGCTGGCATCGACCTCGGAATGTTACGGCGATCCGCTGATTCACCCGCAGCGCGAGGATTACTGGGGCAATGTGAACCCGATCGGCCCCCGCGGGGTTTACGACGAAGCCAAGCGCTTCGCGGAAGCCATCACGATGGCCTATCATCGCTACCATCACGTCGATACGAAGATCGTCCGCATCTTCAACACTTACGGGCCGCGGATGCGATTGCGCGACGGCCGCGTGGTGCCCGCTTTCATTGGCCAGGCCTTGCGCGGCGAACCGCTAACCATTTTCGGGGACGGTTCCCAGACCCGCTCCTTTTGTTTCGTGAGCGATCTCATCGACGGGATTTTCAAGCTCGCGATGTCGGATTTTCATGAGCCGGTGAACATCGGTAATCCGCGGGAGATGACCATTAAAGAGTTCGCCGAGCAGATTCAACGGATCACCAACACGAGCTCAGAAATCGAATACCGGCCTTTGCCGGTGGACGATCCAAAAGTCAGGCAGCCCGATATTACCCGGGCCCGGACGGTGCTCAATTGGGAACCCCGGGTTGATTTCGATACCGGCATCCAGCGGACCATCGAATACTTCAAACCCCGCTTGAATTAAGGATTCGGCCCACTTTTTTCTTCCCAAGCCAAATCAAATGTTCGAAGAACAACGACGCTTTCGCCGGAATTGATTTTCCCAGAAAGCTCCCCTCCATGAAATTATTCTTCTATTCTCTCTTCGCCCTCACGGCATTCGCTGCGTCTGGCGTGGCGCAAATTCCCGTCGGTCCGGGCGCGGTCAAGCTCGGCAAAGTGTTGCCGTCCGTGGTCAAAACCCCGGAGTTCAGCATATCCAGCGGTCCGGTAAAGCGTTCCAAGCCCGGGGATTGGCTGGAGATCGAGGTGGAGTTTGAAAGCGTCCCCGAGGAGATCGACGAACTCACTTTTAAATTCGTGATCCTGGTGGAGAAAAAACTCCTCGATGGCGAAGTCACCCACGTTGATATCCCAAAAGGACGCGATCATTTTTCCGTGGTTTATGTCTCGCCTCGCGCGCTGGAGCGCCTCACCGGTGGAAAACCGCTGACTGCCTCCAGCATCGAAAACGCCTGGGTGGAAATTTCCCGGCAAGGGCAGATTCTCGCGAAAGCCTCATACCGTCCGGGGGCAATCCCGAACCTTCCGCACATCGCGGGAAAGGTGCTCAACAAGAGCGAGACTCC
>JAYUPM010000108.1:0-4677 GCA_043760145.1 Spartobacteria bacterium | reverse complement strand
GGTGCTGGGTTCCCGATTATCAATGGGGCCCGGCGTGGGTCTCATGGCGTAATAGTGACCGCTATGTCGGATGGGCCCCGCTTCCTCCCGAAGTCCATTTCCGTCGCGAAATCGGGATCAGCGTCTGGGTTGACTCGAGCTACGATATCGGGCCGAGCCATTATAATTTCTGCGAGATGGAAGACTTCGGCTCCCCGGTGATCCGCGAAGTGATCTTCGCCAGGGCACTGAATATCACCATCATCGCGCATACGGTCAACATCACCAACATCACCTATTACAACGATGAAGTTTATTGCGGAGGCCCTCGCTATGACGTGATCTCCGCCCGCAGTTCCCGGCCTGTCCCAGTTCTCAAGCTCGTCCGGAACACCAACATCAACAACATCAACATCTACAATGATGGCGATAACCAAGCGGGGCGCCGGAATCGAGTCCCGAGCGCGCGGCAACAGGGAAATACGCTGCAAGTCTTCGCTCCAGCCATCGCCGCCCCGGTCGCCGGCGCCAAACTGAAACCAGGAAAGATCGCAAGGGTCGTTTCCAAGGAGAAGCTCAACAAAGGATGGAAGGGAGTCGATCCCACCCAGCGGGAAGTCCTTAAACAGACTCTTGCCAAACAGACCAAGGGAGTGACCCCGGAGAGCGCCCCGGCCAAACCGGTGGAAATTTCCCAAGTGCAAGCGGTCCCGAAAACGGCAGACGTCAACGCGGTTGTTCCTCGCCCCGAGCCTCGGATAAAGGCGGGCAAAGGGGGCCGTGACGCTAACAAGGCTGCAAATCGTGGGAAAGGTGCGGACAAAGACGCGCTGGAAGCTACTCCTCCAGCCGGAACTCCAGCCGAGCCTGCAGCCCGGACCGCACCCAATGGAACGGCATTGACCCCATTCAAACCGGGGGCTCCAGCCGGTGACGGAAAACGCGGCAAAGGCAAGGAGAAGCCGGTCGCAGGAGAAGTGGTCACGCAGCCGGTGGTGCCAGCCGTCCCCGTGACTGAGATCCCTGCCATTGATGTGCCCGACCGTCCCGGAAAGAACGCCGCCGAAAAAGCCGCCCGCGAGGCGAACCGAAAATCGAACGGCGACGTTCGTCCAGAGCGTTTAGACGGTCCATCGGGTCCAGAGCGTCCACAAAAACCAGAAGTCGCAGAGCCCGCCGCCCGCCCGGAACTCCAGCCCAGGACGCTGCCACCTCAGAAGCCAGCCGCGGATGAAGAAGCTCGGGGCAAAGCTGCGCAGCGCGCAGAGCGCAAGCAAACGGACGATCAAGAGGCGGCCCGCCAGGCGGAGAAAGCCCGAGAGAACCAGGCCCAGCAAGCGCAGCAGGCGCAGCAAGCCAATGAAGCGCGCCGCGCACAACAGGAAGCGGTCCAGCAACGCAACAAGGAAGCGGCCCAACAACGCAGCCAGGAAGCAGTCCAGCAACGCCGCCAGGAAGCAGCCCAGCCACGCAACCAGCAGGCAGACCAACAGCAGGCGGCCCAACAGCGGCAAATACGTGCCCAACAGGAACAGGCCGCTGCCGCCCAGCAGCAAATGCGCGCCCAACAACGCAGCCAGGAAGCCGCCCAACAGCGCAATCAGGAAGCGGCCCAGCAACGCAACCAGGAGGCGGCCCAACAGCGCAATCAGGAAGCAGCCCAGCAACGCAACCAAGAGGCGGCCCAGCAACGCAACCAGGAAGCGGCCCAACAACGCAACCAAGAGGCGGCGCAGCAACGCAGCCAGCAGGCAGCCCAACAGCGCAACCAGGAAGCGGCCCAACAACGCAACCAGGAGGCGGCCCAGCAACGCAGCCAACAGGCAGCCCAACAACAGGCGGCGCAGCAACGGCAAGCCGCCCAACAGCAACAGCAACAGCAGCGTCAGCAGCAAGCGCGTCCGCCCCAGCAACAACGCCAAGCGCCATCCGGTGGCCAATCTCGTGGGAAAGGCAATCGCCAACTGACTCCTGAGGAAGAGGCCGAGCTTCGCCAGTAAATCCCAAGCATTGCCCACAACTCAGATACAAAAAGATCTGGGTAAAGCTTGAGGTAAGCCGTCGAACAGATTCCGTCGGAGTGAAATACCACTTTCCTAATCCGGAAACGCGTGCCACCGTCCCGCCCTTCTCATGAAATCCAAGAGCTCCTTTACCATTCCCATCATCATCTCCCTGGTTGCTGCGCAAGCGGCATTTGCGGCGGATGCCAAAAAGCCCGCCAAAAAGCCGGCTAAAGTTGAAACCAAGCCGGAAGCGGCTGCTAAAGCACCATCGAAAGAGGCCGCGGCCCCGGCGGTGGAAATCAAGGATCCCGTTGCAGTGGTGGAAGGGATCGAAATCACGAAGGCAGAACTCGATACCGCATTAGCCTCAGTAATGGCCCAGCAGGGGGGGGCGTCGCGGTCAATTCCTGAAGAGCAGAAATTGGGATTCTACCGGATGCTAATCGACGACATGGTTGTCGAGAAGCTACTGAACAAGCGTTCTGCGGCCATCAAGGTCACCGATGAGGAAGTTGAAACCACCTTCAAGAATGCGACTGCCAATCATCCTCCCGAAGAGGTCAAGGCCCAGATCGAAAAGAGCGGCCAAACTTTGGCGGGCATAAAAGAGCAGATCCGCACCAGTCTCCGGCAGAAGCAGTGGATCGAGGATCAGATCAAGGACAAGGCCGATGTCGCCGACACGGAAGCCGAGGATTTCTACAAAAAAAATCCTGAACAATTCAAAATGCCGGAGCGGGTCCGGGCGAGTCACATCCTTCTCACGGTGAAGGCCGACGCCACACCCGAGGAAGTAACAGCCAAGGAAAAAGCCGCCAAGGGCATCCACGAGCGTGCCAAAAAGGGCGAAGATTTCGCTGCGCTTGCCAAGGAACTTTCCGAAGACCCGAGCGCCAAGCAGAACAGCGGGGACCTGGATTTTTTCGCCAAGGAACAGATGGTCCCGGAATTTTCCACTGCCGCTTTCGCCTTAAAAAAGGACGATATCAGCGAGCCGGTGCGGAGCAAATTTGGATATCACATAATCAAGGCAACCGACCGCAAGGCGGCTGAGACGATTGCGTTGGAAGAAGCCAAGCCCAAGGTGCTGGCTTATCTCAAGCAGCAGAAGAAACAGGGTGAAGTGGAGAAAGTGCTCAAAGGTTTGCGTGAAGGCGCAGACGTTAAGATCAATTTGCCGCCGGCCCCGGCCCCGTCCGCTGGCCTCGGGCTCCCTCCAACAGCTGAGGCCGCCCCTGCACCCGCCCCGGCCCCGGCTCCTGCTCCCGCACCTGAGCCCGCCCCGACAGCTACAACAGCCCCCATTGCCGTTCCGGCCCCAGCTCCGGCCGGCACTGCGCCAAAAGCTCCGAAGCCAACAAAAAGTTCGAAAGCCCCATAAGCGGTTTTCGGTTTTAAGTATCGATTTGCTGGACTGCTGGGATTTCCGCAATGGACGATCCCAGCAGTCCAATTTTTTTCCCCTCTTTCATGGCGCGTAAGCAGTCCCGGGTGGGCATCATCGGTCTCGGAATTATCGGGTCCCGTGTCGCCGCGAGCCTGCGCGCGGCACGATTCGCGGTCGCCGTTTGGAATCGCACCCCAAAGCCGGCCCCCAATTTCCTCGGGTCGCCCTCAGAGGTCGCGAAGGATGCGCAAATCATTCAACTCTTCGTCGCGGATGCGCGCGCGGTGTTTGAAGTCATTGAAGCCATGGGAGACGCGCTCACTCCCGACCACATCATTCTCTGTTGCGCCACCATTGGTCCCGATGCCACCCGGACCGCCGCAAGCATGGTTCACGCAAAGGGCGCAAAGTTTCTCGATGCCCCGTTCACCGGAAGCAAAGCAGCGGCCGACGCGCGGCAATTGGTCTATTACGTTGGCGGGGATGAACCCTCTT
Organism: Spartobacteria bacterium; assembly: GCA_043760145.1. Classification (GTDB taxonomy): domain Bacteria; phylum Verrucomicrobiota; class Verrucomicrobiia; order Chthoniobacterales; family Chthoniobacteraceae; genus CAIURC01. The sequence goes on along the minus strand of JAYUPM010000108.1, from coordinate 810 downwards.
TCCAACGGGCCCGTCCAGTCCTTGAGGCGAGCAGCAAAGCGATTATCCCCATCGGTCGAATCGGCGATGCGGCCATCATCAAGGTCGCGACCAATCTCATCTCTGCTGCCAGCATCCAGGCCCTGAGCGAAGCGTTCGCCCTCGTCACAAAGTCGGGCCTCGACCCGGAAGTCCTCGCCGCCGCCATGGCCCATAATGCGTGCCGTTCCGGGGCCATGGAACTCAAGCTCCCAAAAATGACGGCGGGCGATTACGAACCGCATTTTTCCCTCAAGCACATGTCCAAGGACGTCCAGCTCGGCCTCGACATGGCGCGCGATCTCGACCTCGAAACGCCCATCATTTCCGCCACCGGCTCTATCATGGCAGGTGCATTGGACTGCGGTTGGGGCGATCTCGATTTTTCCGCCTTGTTCAAAATCTACGAACAGTCGCTCAGCCATCTCCCGGAAAACAAAGGGCCAATCACCGACTCCCTTATTGCCTCTCCGCTTGAAGTCGTTCCTTCAATCCCTGAAAGCGCCAAGCCCGCCAGCGACCCATTGCCCGATTTTTCCGCGCCCCCGGCTGCTTCAGAAAACCCACAACCCAAACGGCTGACTCTGCTCAAACGGTTTCTTTCCACGAAACGCGATTAGAAATTTTTGATGAATCCCGGCCACGCAGATTATTCCGATTTCAAGAAGCGGGGCGGCGTTGCGGATCTGAGCGGCCGAGTGAAGCTGGTCCTCACCGGGACGGATCGCGTGCGTTACCTCAATGGGCAGGTCACCAGCAACGTCATCAAATTGCGGCTCGGCGAAACGCAAC
>JAYUPM010000107.1:0-4692 GCA_043760145.1 Spartobacteria bacterium | reverse complement strand
CAATAGCGCGTAATCCATCCGATAGGTTTTGTAGTGCGCGCGGTCCTCAGCCGCTTTGTAGAGTGAGAGGAAGAGTGAGAGCCAGCCGCCAAGCCTCACAGCCCACCCACCTACGCGGGGGGGAGGGCGATCGGGAGAAACTTGAAGGCGGCGAGGGTGGCGGTGAGGAAGCAGTATTCGAACAAGGTCCGTCCGTCGCTCTGCGGGGCAGCGTCTTTGCCGAAGGCGCGGATGATTGCAACAGCAAGGATGAAGAGGAGGAGATGCTCGGAGGTGGCCAGGAATGTTCCCAAAATAAACGCAGCGGCCAGCCAGCGTTGAATCTTGGAAAGGGCGTGGAAAGCGCGGGCCCCGTCCAGTTGCCAGACCGGGAGGAGATTAAAGAGATTGATCCATGCGCCGGTCTTGGCGATTGCGGCCATCATGGGGGACTCGAATGCGATGGAGAGCGCCCATGCGGCGACGGCTGCACCGAGGCCCCAGATCGGTCCGGCCAGCCCGACTCGCGCGTTTTCAATGGGACTGTTCAACGCTTCCTTGAGCCGGACGATGGCGCCAAAGCCGGGTATGAACATCGGCGCGCTGGCCCGGATTCCATAGTGCCGCAGCTTGGCGACGTGGCCCATTTCATGGACATAAATGGAGAGCACGAAACCGGCGGCGAATTTCCATCCCCATGCGGTCCAGTAGAGGCCGAAAGAGAGAAGCATCGTGAGGACGGTGCTCGCTTTGCTGAATCCGAGGATGAGGAGTTTTCCTTTGCTCAAAAGGAGCGCGATCACGAACTTGAACTTCATCAGAAGCCCGCCGATCAACAGGACTGCCGCGATCACGCCTGTCCTCGCGGGCTTTCCAGTGGCTGGTTGCGCAGGGGCGGGAGCGGAAAGACCGGCGCTATCGACGTGCTGCCTCAGTGTTTCAATCTTGCCGCTGATGATCTCCGATTGCTGGCTGCCCGGTGGCAGCAACACGAGGGCGCTGCGCCAATGGGTAAGGGCTTCGACAGGCGATGCGGTGGTTTGTGCCTGGCTCGCGAGCCGACGCAATTCCTCGGCGAATACGAGCACCCCGCACGCAGGGCAGCTTAAGATGGCTTGGGCAATCTCGGTCCCGCAATCGCGGCAGGAATCAATCGACCGCAGGGAAGACATAGGGATTAATCAAACCGTAGAGAACGCAAAGAGCACATAGAGATTCTGGTTTCTGAATCTTTGAGTTCTGTGCGTTCTTTGCGGTTAATTGATCAGGCGCCGGGGGTCGGGTTGGAATCAGAGGTTGAGCTGAGGAGGGGATTGGACGGCATTCTAAGCGGGGCAGCTGGCATTGGGGGCGGCATTGGCGGGGCAGTGCTTTCGGTCGTCGGTGAGGCAATGCGATGCGGCCCGGTAATTTCGATGGGGGTAAATTTATTCACACGCCACGCTTCCCAAACCCCAATGGCAATAATCACAAGACCAATGATGCTCCCTGAGAAAAACGGGACCGCAAAGGCCAGGATGCACGCCAGGAACCCCACCACAATCGTCCCAACCGGCCCCGTAAGCCCTGCGAAGTCCACCGGCGCTGTCGAAGTCGCGGAAGCATCGATGACGATGGCCGCCGCGTCAGCAGGGACTTCAGTGGCCACGGAAGTTACGGCGGTGGCCACGGGAGTGGCGGGCGCCTCAGCGGCTTCGGCAGCATCATCGGCGGCTGGGGCTGCATCGCTTTTTGCGGGAGTTGCCGCATCTGCCTCCGTCTTTTCATACGCCGCCATTTCAGATTTGGAGCGCATCTCATTGATAATCGCCGGAACCGATGCCATCACGATCGAGGTATATGTCAGGAACGCTGCGATGGTCTGGTATCGCCATCCGCCTCGTCCTCCGGAGCCTGCCCTGACCGCACGGCCCACGAGCATTCCAACACCGATCGCCACAAGGCCCACTTCGTATCCTGTCAATGCGGCGATGCCCCAATAAATAGCGGTCCCGACAATTGCGGCGGCGATCCCAAAAACGATCGCCTTGGTTCCACGAGTAAACCAAGTCCCGGGAGGCGCTTGACGATGCCCCTCAACGCAAGGCCCGCATAAAAGCTGGCCACGGGCCTGAAAATATTCCGTTTGCAAGTCTGTCCGGCATACCGTGCAAACGCTTTCCGTCGGTTGTGAATACTCGGCCCGGTCAAATTGAAGATCATCGCCCATGTGTCCCTTCTAAATGGAAACGGGGCGCAGGGTAAAGGGCGGAAGTCGGAGGTCGGAAGTCGGAGGTCGGAAGTCGGAAGTCGGAGGTCGGGGTAGTGTGTTCAGCGCGGTTGAGAGTTGGGGTCTTGGTTTGGATCGTGGGCTTCCCACTCTCACTCGTCCTCGTCCTCGTCCTCGTCCTCGTCTTTTCGCTGAGGTCGGCTGATGACTGTCTGGCCTTCCCGCATTCCTTTCCGAAAGCGGCAGAGGACTGGCGCACTACAAAACGCTCTCGCGATCAATAGCGCGTAATCCATCCGATAGGTTTTGTAGTGCGGCTGTCCTCTGCCGCTTTTTCAATGTCCCGCGCGCAATCCCAATTTAACGCCGCGCAATCGCAGGGCATTGGCGATGACACAAACCGAGCTCAGGCTCATTGCTGCTCCTGCCACGATCGGACTTAGGAGGATCCCGAAAACCGGATAAAGCACGCCCGCCGCGAACGGAATCCCAAGGACATTGTAAAGAAAAGCGAAGGTCAGGTTCTGCCGGATGTTGCGCATGACCGCCCGGCTCAGGAGCACGGCCCGCACGATCCCGCTGATGTCGCCGTGGAGCAGTGTGATCCCCGCGCTCTCCATTGCCACGTCCGTCCCGGTGCCCATCGCGATCCCGACATCCGCAGCCGCCAGCGCGGGGGCATCATTGATTCCGTCCCCGGCCATCGCCACACGTCCATCGTCGCGGCGTAACTCAATGATCCGTTGGTGTTTCTGGGCCGGACTCATTTCGGCCGTGAACTCGTCGATGCCGAGCTGCCGGGCGATGTGACTTGCCGTGTGTCTGTTATCCCCGGTGAGCATGATGGTTTTCAGGCCCAATTTGTGGAGCGCATGAATCGCTTCGGGCGCCGACTTTTTAATCGGATCCGTCACGGCGATAAATCCAGCGGCCGCGCTGGAAACGGCGATGAAGATAACGGTCTGTGCCTGCTCCTGGAGTGCCACCGCTTGGGCGATAAGCGGGTCGAGGCCTGTGACGCCGTGTTCATTGAGAAAAGCTGGGTTGCCGATGAGGACCTCGCCCCGCCCAATGCGGGCACTTACTCCGCCGCCTGTTGTCGATTGAAAACTTTCAACAGCCATTGGCGTCATTCCTCTTTCCCGCGCAGCGGCGACAATGGCAGCGGCAAGCGGATGTTCGCTTGCGAGCTCGACTCCTGCAGCAATCGCAAGCAGATCGTTCTCCTGAATCCCCGCAACACATTGAACCGAAACGACGCGAGGTTTGCCTTCGGTCAGGGTCCCGGTTTTGTCGAACACCACGATGTTTACGCGAGCCAGTCGTTCCATGGCTTCCGCATTTTTTACGAGCACACCAACCTGCGCGCCACGCCCGACGCCGACCATGATCGACATCGGCGTCGCGAGCCCGAGCGCGCACGGGCACGCAATGATGAGCACCGCCACCGCGTTGACCAACGCATGGGCAAGGCGCGGCTCCGGCCCGAGCCACATCCATGCCGCAAACGTGATGCAGGCAATCCCAAGCACAACCGGCACAAACCAGCCAGCCACGCGGTCGGTGAGCGCTTGCACCGGGGCGCGGCTGCGTTGGGCGGTTGCAACCATTTGCACAATCCGGGCAAGCGTCGTCTCGCTTCCAACATGCTCGGCGCGCACCACCAATGTGCCGGTGCCGTTGAGCGTGCCTCCGGTCACTTTGTCTCCGGAACCTTTGCCAACGGGCATCGGCTCCCCAGTAAGCATCGATTCGTCCACGCTCGATTCACCTTCTTCTACGATTCCATCGACCGGCAGTTTCTCGCCCGGGCGCACCCTCAGACGTGAACCGATGATCACCCGCTCCAAAGGAATCTCGTGCTCACCAGACTCATCGATCAGTCGGGCAGTGGTGGGCGCAAGATTGAGCAGGGCGCGGATGGCGCTGCCGGTGCGGTTGCGGGCGCGCAGCTCAAGCACCTGCCCGACAAGGACCAGCACGACGATCACGGCGGCGGCTTCGAAGTAAATCCCGATGCCGCCTTCGCTTTGGAGGGCCGCTGGAAAGAGGGACGGCGCGAGCATCGCCACGGCGCTGTAAACGTAAGCGGCACCGACCCCCATGGCGATCAGCGTGAACATGTTGAAATGCCCGGTGCGCAGCGAACGCAGGGCACGGACAAAGAATGTCCAACCCCCCCACAAGACAACCGGCGTGCTGAGCGCGAACTGGATCCAGCGCGATCCATCGTTCATCAACCAATGAGGGGCCCCGGGAACCATGTGCCCCATCGCCAAAACAAACACCGGGATCGCGCAGAGCGCCGAAATCCAAAGCCGGGCCGTCATGTCGCGCAACTCCGAGTCTTCCTCGGGGGCTTCGAGTTGCCACGCCGGATTGAGTTCAAGGGCCATCCCGCATTTTGGACAATCGCCGGGGCTATCGGATTCCACCCCCGGGCACATCGGACAGAAATACTTCGCCCCGGGCGGGGGGTGAGTTGGGGGATGTGCTCCGCCACC
>JAYUPM010000106.1:0-1942 GCA_043760145.1 Spartobacteria bacterium | reverse complement strand
ACCGCTTCAACGGTGAGCCCCCAGAAAATGCGTGCGCACATACTCCTCCACAGCATCCTGCCATGGACGGGGTCTGACTCCGGAAAGTTGGCTGAGTTTGTCCGTGGAAAGCGCGGTATAAACCGGGCGCCGGGCTATGAACGCCTTTAAATCCGCCATCTTCAGCGCCCCAACCGTTTTGCCTTTCAACGCGACCCCGGCCGCCAGCGCGCAGTCGATCGCATGCTGTCCATACTGTTGCCATGTGCATTCCCCCGCATTGCACAGATGAAGAAGCCCGCCAACAGGGACTTCGCCCAGGAACGGGAGAAGCAACCGGGCTGCATCCACGGTATAAGTCGGGACTGCGATCTTATCGGCGATTGCACTTACTTCTTTGGTTTCCAATGCGTTCTTCAGGATCCCATCGATGAAACTCGGCCGGTCCGGGCCGAACACCCAGGATACGCGGACTGCAAGATGCCTCTCTGAGACCGCGAGCAACGCAAGTTCGCCGTCCCGCTTGGAATGTCCGTATTGGCTGATTGGTTCCGCCAAATCCTCCTCGCGATACGGCACATTGTTTTTCCCATCAAACACGTAATCGGTGCTGATATGAATGCAGCGCCGCTGTTTCGCTGCGCAGATCTCAGCCAGGATCCGCACCGCATCGCAATTGACCTGACGGGCTTCCTCGGGATGTGTCTCGCAGCGATCCACATTTGTCTGGGCCGCGCAATTGACCAGCACATCGAACCCCAGCGGCTCCAGGATTTGGCGTATTGAAGTTTCCTGGGTCAAATCCAGCGAGGCATGGTTAAACCCGATCACCTCATTACCCGCGCTTCGCCATTCCCGCGACAGGGCTGCGCCGAGGCGGCCGCCACTGCCAACAATCACGATGCGCTGGCTCATTTACCGGTTACGCCTTGAGCAATGGTTCCCACCATGCCCGGTTTGCAAGATACCATTGCACGGTCTCGGCAATCCCATTTTCATGGCGATGAAGCGGTTTCCAATTCAACTCGGTGTGCATCCTGGAGGAATCAATCGCATACCGCCGGTCGTGTCCGGGTCGGTCGGTTACATATGAGATGAGGCTCTCGGGCTTCTTGAGATGGGCGAGAATCATCTTCACCACATCTATATTCCGCATCTCCCCATCGGACCCAATGTTATAGACCTCGCCCGGACGCCCTTCCAGGAGCACTGAAAAAATGGCGGCGCAGTGATCTTCCACATGAATCCAATCCCGCACGTTTAATCCGTCGCCGTAAACCGGGAGCGGCTTGTCCTGGAGCGCATTAAGAATCATCAATGGGATCAGCTTTTCCGGGAATTGGAATGGGCCGTAGTTATTTGAACACCGGGTAACAACAACCTCCTGCCCATACGTGTGGAAATGGGCGAGCGCGAGCAGGTCGGCGCTCGCTTTGCTGGCCGAATACGGCGAACTCGGCTTGATCGGCGAGCTCTCCGTAAATTTTCCCTCGGCCCCAAGCGAGCCATACACCTCGTCCGTCGAGATCTGGACAAACCGCCGGATCCCATGGCGCCGGGCGCACTCCAGCAATACGGAAGTTCCGACGATATTCGTGTGAATAAAATTCTCCGCGGAATCAATGGAACGATCGACGTGCGATTCCGCGGCGAAATTGATGACCGCGAAATATTGATGGGCCGCCATGATCGAATCGATGGCTTCGCGATTGACAATATCGGCCTGAAAAAACTCGTAGCGCCCACTGTGCTGTTCCGCGACTCCGGCCAGGTTTGCGGGATTGCCCGCATACGTGAGCGCATCGACATTGGCGATCATTGCGGTGCTGTAATGCTCGAGCACGTGCCGAATAAAATTGCTGCCGATAAAGCCGCAGCCGCCAGTCACAAGAAGACGCATGGGGAATATTATGAAGTATGAATTTTGAAACTCAATGTGGAGGGGAAACTATGGGGAGCGAAC
>JAYUPM010000105.1:0-1943 GCA_043760145.1 Spartobacteria bacterium | reverse complement strand
GGGAGGCGGAGATGATCAAGTATGCGTGCAATGCATTTCATGCGGTGAAGGTCTGCTTTGCGAACGAGATTGGTAACCTGGGCAAGCAATTTGGGGTCGATGGCCACCGGGTGATGCAAATCCTCTGCAAGGACAACACCTTGAACCTGTCGTCATACTACATGAAACCGGGATTTGCGTTTGGCGGCTCGTGTTTGCCCAAGGATCTGCGGGCGATTTTGCACACAGCCAGGCAGACGGATGTCGATGTGCCGATGTTAAGTTCGCTTCTTCCCAGTAATCGCCAGCAAATCGACAACGCTTTCAGCATGGTTAGGAAGACCGGCAAAACACGGATCGGTGTGTTGGGATTAAGCTTCAAGGCCGGGACGGATGACCTCCGTGAAAGTCCGATTGTTACATTGATTGAATCGCTTATCGGCAAGGGATGCAAAGTAAGGATCTACGACGAGGAGGTCTCACTTGCGAAGTTGCATGGCGCAAACCGCAATTATATCGAACAGGTCATACCCCACATCTCATCGTTAATGGGTGCCTCCATTGAAGAGGTGATCAAGGAGAGCGAAGTGATCGTGGTTTCCAAGAAGGGCCCGGAGTTTGCCGAAGCTATCCGGAATTTATCCGGTGACCGGTTGGTGATCGACCTGGTCCGGCTCTGGCCCGAACGAAATGGCAAGCCCGCACATTATGAAGGCATCTGCTGGTAAAGTGGTAATGTTCGTGGAGAACGCGTATCCGAACGATACCCGTGTCCGCAACGAGGCGGAAGCTCTCACAGAAGCGGGATATTCCGTAACTGTGGTGGGATTGCGAAAGGAGGGGCAGCGGCGGGCGGAAGAGGTCAATGGGGTTCGGGTATATCGGTTGCCGCGGCTTGAGCTATTCGAGAAAACGCCGTGTGAGAACCCGACTGTGATCCAGCGGATTTCACTGAAAGTAAAATCGCTGGTCGGATACGTGAGCGAGTATATCTATTTCACCGGGGCCTGTTGCGTGATGAGCGTTTACGTGGCGATCAAGCACGGGTTTGACGTGATCCATGCGCATAATCCGCCGGACACACTTTGGATGGTGGCGCTGCCGTGGCGGTTGCTCGGCAAGAAATTTGTATTCGATCACCACGATCTTTGCCCGGAACTGTATCGGTCCCGATACGGCGTTCAGCCCGATTTAATATCAAGGGTGTTGCAGTTTGTGGAGTGGGGAAACCTGAAGTTGGCCCATGTGACCATTGCCACGAACGACTCTTACAAACAAATCCAGATTGAGCGCGGGGGCAGACACCCGAACTCGGTTTTCGTTGTGCGCAACGGTCCGAGCCAGAAACGGATGGATATCCCCGAACCGAGCAGGAGGCTGCGGGAGATGGGCAAAACGATTCTTGTCTATGTTGGGAGCCTTAATCCCCAGGACGGCGTCGATTACCTTTTGCGCGCGCTCAAGATTCTGGTTTACGATCTCAAGCGGGATGATTTCCACTGTGTGGTGATTGGCAGTGGTGATTCCCTGGAGGATCTCCGCGCTCTTGCGACCCGGCTCAACTTAAACGGGCACCTTGAACTGACGGGATACATTTCCGACCAGGAACTCCAGGAGACTCTGGCGGCCGCCGATATCTGCATGGATCCCGATCCCTCAAGCCCGCTCAACGATGTGTCCACATGGATCAAGATAATGGAATACATGGCCCACGGAAAACCGATCGTTTCATTTGATCTGAAAGAGACACGGTATTCGGCACAGGACGCCGCGTTGTTTGTCCCGTGCAATGACGAGAGGGCTTTTGCCCAGGCAACCGCGAAGCTCATGGATGACCCGGGGTTGCGGGAGCGAATGGGGCGATTTGGGCGGGAGCGTGTGCGGAAGGAGCTGCAATGGTCAGTGGTAAGCAAGAATCTTGTGAACGCGTATGCGTCGCTGGGTGTGGGAGGGCAAGTCCGATG
>JAYUPM010000104.1:0-4695 GCA_043760145.1 Spartobacteria bacterium | reverse complement strand
GATGACAGCAACTCCTGGATCTATCCCCATCTTCATATGGCTGCCCGCCGCATGACCGAGATGGCTCGCGCGCATACTAATACCGACTCGCCCCTTCTTGAACGCGCCCTTTGCCAGATGGCCCGTGAACTCCTTCTCGCCCAAGCCAGTGATTGGGCTTTCCTCATGAAGACCGGCACCGCCCTCAATTACGCAACCAAGCGCACCAAGGATCACATCCTGCGATTCACCCGGCTCTATGACCAGGTCCGCGCGCTGGATGTGGATGCTGGGTTCCTTGAGAATTGCGAGTGGCGCGACAACATTTTTCCAAATATCAACTGGCGACACTACGCGTGACCAACATGACGAAGGCCCAAAGAAGATGGAGTCGCTGGATCGCCCCGGGCTTCCTGGTATTATGTCTCCTCCCGCTCGCTTCGGTTCTCGCCGACGTGAAGATCACTTTCCTGCCGCCTCCGCACGAAGGCACCATCAGCCTCGGCATTTACAATCCAACAGGACAGCTTGTCCGGACACTCTTTCGCGAGGCCACAGACAAGGACTTCGTTGTCGGTCTCAATGGCTTCATCACATCGTGGGACGGCAAGGATGACGCCGGCCAATCCCTGCCACCCGGGAAATATTCGGCCCGCGGATATTCGGTGGGAAAGATCCAAATCGAGGGGGTCGCGTTTCACTGCAACGAATGGATGAGCGAAGAGGACTCGCCACGGATCCAGAAGATCACTTCAATCGGCTTTCTTCCCGAAGGCGAATTGCAGGTCAAAGCGCAGTTGCCGGGAAACCGCCCTATCGAACTCAGCATCGACACAGAAGGCCAGTTCCGCGTTGTCGAGTCTGACCCGTCCGACAAGGCGGCCCAGTCAGACATGCCTGTCGAGATTCCCGGCCTCGAAAAACTTGTCGCTTCCTCCCCGGGCCGTGACGGGACACTCTGGGTTATCGACCGGACCGCCACCGGGACAGAGGTCAAACAATACGCGCCCGACAAAGAACTGCTACGGCGCTTGAGCCTGCCAGCCGATCAACCCGAACCATGGCAACTCGCGGCGAGTCCCGACAAGGACCTGATTTTTCTCCTTGAACGCACGCCCAAGCTCGAACGTTTGCGCGGACTCATCCTCGATTCCGCGGCCGATGAAAGCGCCCCCGCCGCAGAGACACCGGCGAGTTCCACATGGAAGACGATCTTCTCAAAGACAGTTATCAGCAGCGAAACCTTTGCCGCTATTGCCGATCAACTTGGCCGGGATAAACCGGTGGTTGCGAAAGAGAAATTCCAACCGCGCCTTCTTCCAAACCCACTTTTTCAGGAAGCAGTCCATGAAGTTACCGTGAGCGTGGCCATTGACAAGGAAGGGGCTTACTTCGTGGATGCGAGCGGCTTACTCCTGCGGCGGATCACACTAACTCCGCATCTTAAGTGGGCGGTCATGAGCGATGACGCCAGCAAAGTAATTACAATCTTCCAAAGTGACGGCACTGTCGTCGAAGAATTCAAAGCCAGCCGCTTTGCCGACCTGATGGCATTCGACGCCGGCGAATACCGCCTGAAGGCTGACAAGGTGACAAGGTGACCGCGCAGCCCAGCGTAGCAGAGGCGAGACGCTTCTGCCACGAGGAAGAACGGTTCCTTACGACATCGGCGATGCGGCCACAAAGAGCGCGACGTTCGGATTGTTCGGGAATGCGATGAAACTGACCACCGCTGTCCTTGTTACTCCATCGAAAATATTCACCCGGCTCCCGCCACTAACGCCTGCGCCAGCGATGATGTCGGCGACCCCATCAGCGTTTATATCTGTAACCGCGACCCGTGACCCAAACTTGTATGCGTCTCCGAAAGGTGTGATTGGCGCGCCGAACCGAACCCCATCGGCGCCGCTGAATGTCTCGATCAACGCATCGGCACCAGCGTGACGACCGGTGACGATGTCAGCCTTGCCATCCCCGTTGAAATCCCCCGCGGCAACTGAAACCCCTCCGCGATAACCTATCGCGCCGACTTTGAAGTCGAGTAACTTGGTTTGCGAGTTGCCGCTGAATACCTTCACGCCGCTGCCATCGTTGCCCTGGCCAACAACCACGTCATAAGTCAGATCGCCATTCACATCGCCAATCGCCACGCGCACGCCGCCCTTGAAGGCGCTTCCAAAAGGCTGATAGTTTGCCATAACCTCACCGGTGGCACCGTCGTAGATCTTGACCCGACCGCCGCCCCCTCCCTGGCCGACTACGAGGTCAGCGCGCCCGTCGCCGGTCACATCGCCGAGCGCGACAAAGGCGCCGTATTTTGCAAACGCATCAATCTGAAGAGGACCGCCTGTGCCAAGTGAGACGCGCTCGTGAGTTAACCCGTCCCATATCCGGATCCGCCCGCTTGCATTGCCAATCGAGGTGACGATGTCATCAATCCCGTCGCCAGTGATATCACCCACCGCCACGCGCACACTGCCCCGGAACGTGGACTCGTAAGCCAGAAAATTGTAACTCTCGATTCCGGTGGCCGCATCAAATACGCGAATCCTTGGCGGCATCCCTTCGCCCAGGGAATCGACCCCGGGAGAAACGACATAAATGCCGGGGTTGGCAACTGCCTCGCTGGCAGAGCCAAAAAGCACGTAGCTGGCACCGGAGTAAGAGCCATTGGGATTTGCGCTCGGGGCACCGATGATCAGGTCATCAAAACCGTCCCCGTTCACGTCGCCCGCCATGCTTACCGACTGTCCCAGGAAACCAAGGAGCTCGATGCCGTTGATTGTGAAGCCGTTGACCCCATCCAGACTCGCAAGATTGCATTGGGCGGCGAAACCTGACGCATTCCCAAAGAGAAGGTAACTGGCTCCGGAAGCAGAGCCATTGGGATCGGCAAAGGGCGCGCCAATCAGCAAGTCATCAAACCCGTCGCCGTTGAAATCGCCTGCCGCACTCACACTTCGCCCCGACAAGTCATCGGAAACGGCACTGCGGATCGCAAAGCCATTGGTCCCGTTGAGGGTTGAAAGCTGGAGCTCAGGAGCAAAGCCGCCGGTCTTGCCAAAGATGACATAGCTAGCCCCCGAGTCTGTAGCGGCGGGGCTGCCAGTGGAATCACCGTCGTCATCGCCGTCACCGTCGTCATCGCCAGCATCGACACTGAAATCCGTGCCCCACGCGCCGATGAGCAAATCATCATAGCCGTCGCCGTTAATGTCGCCTGCGCCGCTGACCGAGATCCCGGACTGGTCGTTGGCGGCGATGCCGCTGATTCTGAATCCGTTGGAGCCGTTGAGGCTGGCGACTGAGAAGGTCGGGGCGAACGCGGCGGCCTTGCCAAAAATCACGTAGCTGGCCCCGGAATTGGAGCCATTGGAATCGACGCCGGGAGCACCAATGAGCAGGTCGTCAAAGCCATCCCCATTAATGTCGCCAGCCGAGCTGACCGAGTGTCCCAACCAGTCTCCGGCAGCGACGCCGCTAATCTTGAACCCATTGAAGCCGTCAAGACTCGAGAGCTCGGAGTCGGAATCAAAGCCGGTTGACCTGCCAAAAACCACGTAGCTGGCCCCCGCATTGACGCCATTGGAGCTGGCGTTGGGAGCGCCAATGATCAGATCAGCAAATCCATCGCCATTGACGTCGCCGGCCCCGCTTACCGAGAACCCGACCCTGTCGGAATCTGTGACGCCACTCATTCTAAAGCCATTGCTGCCGTTGAGCTCAGAGAGGTTGAGGTTGGCTGCAAAACTCGATCCTTTGCCAAAGACAACGTATGCAGACCCGGCAGAGGAAGCTTGGTCCGCGCCAATGAGCACATCGTCAAATCCATCCCCATTGACATCACCTGCGGCACTCACCGAGCGACCAGCTCCATCATAACTGGCGACGCCGCTGATTTTAAAACCCGTGGAGCCGTCGAGACTCGAAAGATCGAGGTTCGGGGTGAAGCCGCCCGCCTTGCCAAAGACAACATAGGTGGCACCGGAGAAAAAGCCGTTGGGGCCGGCCTGACTCGCGCCGATGAGAAGATCGCCAAAGTCATCGCCATTTACATCGCCGGCATCGCTCACTGAGTATCCAGAGAGGTCGGAAGCCGCGACGCCGCTGATCTTGAAACCGTTTGCGCCATCGAGGCTGGAGAGATCAAAGTTAACGACCGCAGCCGGGGCGATTCGTGATTCAAGCGCTTCCGCTATTGCGATATAATTGGGTAATTTCATGAAAACTCTCCGAGGCATTGACAGAACTCAATCCGCTATCCCTGCGAGGACGGGAGCGGCATGGGGAAGACCAATAGCCAAACTGGATTTTACTAGAAGCACTTGCCATGCCCCAGCTTGGGCACAATGCGTCCCGTTAATATGCCATAGGGAAACTACTAATGGATAAGCGGCAAGCTACCTATATAGCCAACCGGAAACTACTCTACTCAGATAGAAAGACACCTATGGGTAATGCATGGAAATCTTCTGCATCTCCCCGCAATACTACTACAAGCGAACATGCCGCAATGGGATTTTAACGCAGAGGCGCAGAGATCAGGAGCCGGAATGGAGCCGGAATCGTCATTTTTTAGAAAGGAGCCAAAGGCCCGGTCCTTGGCGCGGCTCAGGCCAGAATGGCGCGAACTTAAGCGGGTTTATCGTCCTCGTCCTCGTCCCTCGTCCTCGTCCTCGAAAACGACAATGGACGGGGAATCGAGGACGAGGGACG
>JAYUPM010000103.1:0-4698 GCA_043760145.1 Spartobacteria bacterium | reverse complement strand
CACCACCATCACCATCAAGGTCCTCTTTAATCTCCTCGTGCTGCGCAGTCTTCTTCGCGAGGACTCCGGCAAGTCGCTGCTTTGCGAGGTCCCATTTTTTCTCGATGAAATCCACTCGCTCGACCCGGTGAACCGGCACGCGGTCATCGCGACAGCGCGCAAGCTCGGCTTTATCGCCATCACCGCTGCGCCGGAGTCTGTGAGCGAGGTGGACGCGCTTTACTTCATCCAGCCAAGCAAGGGCCGGATCGTGCTCCGCCACCGTCACCGGGTCGGCGTGAAGCTGCAATCCAGCCCCGAGCCGTGAGTGCGCAATTCGACGAGGCGAAGCTGCGACTGCTCCTCGATACAGGCGCGGCGGCTCGCTCCGCCTGCGGACAATCCTTTCTCAAACTCCTGCAGCCGCTGCTCGATTCTCATGTCATCACAGAGGAACGCGCCCCGGGAGGAAGACGCCTCGTTGTTCACGATTTCGTTGCGGCGCGAGCCTTCCTCGAACGGAACTTCCCCAACACTCTCACCGATGGGGCCGCGCTAAGCAGAGAGATTGGTGTCGCCCGGTTCCGAAACTCGAAAGCGTTCATCAGCGATACGCCGGAGATCATCCCAATTCGCGCGCACCGCGACGACGTGATCCTGCGCGATGGGCTTGGGGTTGGGGCCCTCCAATTGACAGCAGACCATGGCGTATTCGCATTCCTGCTGCGCCCGGGCGTTAGCTACTCGCTGCATGGCCCATGCGCCCTGGTGGAGAACCCCGCGGTCTTCACCCGCATCGAGCGGATGAACCTGCCCATCGCATTGACGATCCACTATCACGGCTGCGTCTCGCAACGGCTCGTCGCGTGGCTCGCACTCCAGTCGTCACCTGATTTTTCACTCCTGCACCTTCCCGATTACGACCCTGTGGGCATGCAGGAATTCGCGCGCCTTCATGCGATTTTGGGCTCCCTCGTGCGCCTCCATCTCCCTGTCGATTTGGATGAACGCTTCGCGACCTTCAGTAACCGGAAGCTTCTACAAAACGAGCGAAGCCAATCCCTTCTTCCCCGGCTCCGCGCCAGCAACTTGCCGGAAATCCGGCGTATCGTGACGCTCATCGAGCGGCACAACGCCGGATTGGAACAGGAAGCATTGCTCTTGTGACCACTGAGGTTGCCCCTATCCGCGATAAATAGGGCGTCATCCTTCCGACAGGTTTTGTCGTGCGGCTGTCATCCGCCGCTTTCGTATGCGAAGGATGAATTATGAAGGATGAAAAGGGACGTTCTCCTCCTCCTCGTCCTCGTCCTTTTCTGACTCGGCGACTTGTATGGTCTTTCATCCCGCGATCCCTTCCGGGGTTTGTAGTTCCGCATTTATGCGGCAAGGGCGCATTCCCACACTTCTTCATTTTTCATTCTGCCTTCTGACTTCGCCTCCCCGGACCGGCTGAAGCCGGAACTACAAACCCCGGAAGGCGCTAAACAGATACGGAAGCCTCTGCCACGGAGATTTGAAGACGCTGTCGCGTCCTACTGTTCACTGTCCTCCTCACCAGTTCGTATATCGGGGCGAGGCCGCCCCTTGAATCGCGACGGGACGTCGCGGCCATGACACTCCACAAAAAAAACGCCGCCCATTGCTGGACGGCGTTTTCTAAATACTTACAGAGGCACTGACTTATGCGGCGGGAGCTTCCTCGGCTTCGTTGCGCTCTTTCATGGCGGCTTTGCGGCTGAGCTTGATCCGGCCCTTGTCATCCACTCCGACACACTTGACCCAGATCATTTCGCCCACCTTGACGACGTCCTCGACTTTGTTGACGCGGAAATCAGCGAGTTCGCTGACGTGGACCAGGCCATCCTTGCCGGGCATCACTTCGACGAAACAACCGAACTCCTTGATCGTCACAACACGGCCTTGATAGAGCGCGCCGACTTCGAGTTCCTTTGTCATCCCACCAACGATCTGCTTGGCGCGTTCCATTCCCTCAGGATTATTCGAGTAGATCCGCACTGTCCCGTCGTCTTCGATGTTAATTTCGCATCCGGTCTCGGCAACGATTCCCTTGATGGTCTTGCCACCAGGTCCAATGAGGAGGCCGATTTTGTCCGGGCTGATCTTTAATGTTTCGATCCGGGGCGCGTATGGGCTCATCTCGGTGCGCGGGGCACTCAAGGAAGCGTGCATGACAGCGAGGATCTGCATGCGCAGGTCGCGCGCCTGGTGAATGGCCTCGCACATGATCTTGTGGCTGACCCCGGGGAGCTTGAGATCGAGCTGGAACCCAGTCACGCCCTCGTCGGTGCCACAGAGTTTGAAGTCCATGTCGCCGAAGTGATCTTCACTGCCGAGAATGTCGGCGAGTGTCGTGTATCGGCTAAGTTGTCCGTCCGCGCTGAACTCCGTGACGAGTCCGACGCTGATGCCCGCCACTGGCTTCTTGATTGGGACACCCGCGTCCATCAATGCAAGGATCCCGGAACAGACGCTCGCCATTGAGGTGGATCCGTTGGATTCCATGACTTCGCTGCTGACCCGCATCGCGTAAGGGAACTTCTCCACCGAGGGAATGACGGCATCGATGGAACGCTCGGCGAGTGCGCCGTGTCCGATTTCGCGGCGCCCCGGGCTGCCGGTGCGTCCTGTTTCGCCGACACTGAAGGGCGGGAAGTTGTAATGAAGAATGAAACGCTTGGTGGTTTCGCCGCCGGTATATCCATCGAGGCTCTGGGCTTCTTCGGCTGGAGCGAGGGTGGCCAGGGCAAGGGCTTGGGTCTCGCCGCGTTGGAAGAGCGCGCTTCCATGGGAACGCGGAATCAGGCCCACTTCGGCACTGATCTGGCGCAACTCGCCCAATCCGCGACCGTCGCAACGCACCTTCTTGTCGAGGATGCTGATACGGAATGCTTTCTTCTGAAGGTAATCAAAAGCCTGGCTCATCTCGAAGGCCGATGCGGTGGGATACTTCTCAAGGATGGCTTGCTTCACTTCAGTTTTGAGAGCGTCAACGGCTTTGCTCTTGGCGACTTTTCCAGCGGTATAAAGCGCGGCTTCGATGCGGTCGCCAGCAACCTGATAAGCCACTTCGAGCAACTCTTCCTTGGTGAGCATTAGAACTGATGTGCGCTTCTGCTTGCCGGCTTTGGCCGCGAGTTCGATCTGGGAATCGACCAGGATCCGGGCCTGGCTGTGCGCGAACTCCAGCGCCTTGATGAAGTCCGCCTCTGGAATTTCAAGGGCGCTCCCCTCGATCATGATCACTTCATCCTTGGTCCCGACATAAACCAGATCGAGATCGCTCGAAGCGCGCTGATCGTGCGTCGGGTTGGCGACAAATTGCCCGTTGACGCGGCCGACACGCACAGCCGCCACAGGGCCGGCAAATGGGATGTCGGAAACCATCAAGGCCGCGCTCGCGCCATTAATGGAAAGGATATCGGGATCAATCTGGCCGTCCGCGCTTAAAAGGATCGCGATGATCTGGGTGTCGTAAAGATACCCCTTTGGGAAGAGCGGGCGCAGTGGCCGGTCGGTCATCCGCGCGGTGAGAATCTCTTTCTCGCTTGGCCGGCCTTCGCGCTTGAAGTAGCCGCCCGGGAATTTGCCGACTGCTGCCGCCTTTTCTCGGTAATCGACAGTTAATGGAAACCAATCCTGGCCTTCCTTGAGGGTGGTGGCTGAAACGGCTGAAACCATGACAATGGTTTCGCCGGAGCGAACGGTGACGGCGCCATCGGCGAGTCTGCCCATTTTGCCGGTTTCAATGGTGATGCTATTGGAGCCAATCTGGCTTGTTACGTTATGGATCATGTGTGGTGTCGTTGGGACACCGGCACTCTCTGGGTCGGGATCTGGCTGTAGCCCGGACCGCTCTGCGAGGAATTCGCGCCGATTGGCGCTCTGGGAACCGGATCGAGAGATTCCTCTCCAAGATCACGGGTCCTCGCTGAAAAGTCTGGGCTAAGTCCAGGGCCCGGCAAATATGGGAGTGCGCCGGCGTGCCTGCTTTTGCGTTTGTTGTGAGGCCGCCCAGCGAAATTGCCGGGCGGATTGATTCCCAGAATAAGTTCGCCCCCGGATCTCGGGGGCGAACAATTCTGAAAGGGTTTAAATCTAGTTACTTCCGCAAATTGAGCTTCTCGATGACGCTCTTATAGCGGTCCGAGGCAGTCCTTTTGAGGTAATCGAGCAACTTGCGGCGGCGGGCCACCATTTGCAGGAGACCACGGCGGGAATGGTGATCCTTGACGTGGTTTTTGAGATGCCCGGTGAGCTGGTTAATGCGCTGGGAAAGTAGCGCCACTTGCACATCGGCGCTGCCCGTATCTTTATCGTGCATCCGTATCGCCTGAATATCCTGAGGTTCTGTCATATCGAATTTGTGAGGGCCGGGAGTATGCAATTGGAAAGAGCGTTGGCAAGAGATAGTTCACAAAAGTTCGGGGTCGGCCCCATGGGCTCAATTTCTTTCGCCCAAATCACAAGAATCCTTGAATATTTACGCGATCTCGGTTTATTCCTCGGGATTCAGCGGTGGCGCTGATCTGTGGCATTCCCCCTGCTCTCCGCTCCGCCTCGCTCATTACTCCCTATGAATACATTTGCCTATCAAGCCCGCGACGCCTCTGGAAAAACCATTACCGGCACCCAGGAGGCTATCAATGAGGAAAACGCCATCAATATGTTGATGACCAAGGGGCTGATGGTTCTCTC